>CATOJU010000155.1 GCA_951800555.1 uncultured Rickettsiales bacterium
CCAATTTTTTTAAAATTCCTTTTAAATATATAAATTATTAGCATAGATAAATGTAATATATAAATTTGGGGTAATTTCTATTGGCCAATTTTGTAAAAAAGTTTCATTAAATAATGCTAATTATTTGATATTTTCAAGCTTAACGATAATAATAATAAAAATAAATATACAATAATATTTATTCATTATATATTTAGTTGATAAAATCAAATTTAGAAATATTATTTTGATATATTTGTGTTTTTATTAAAAAACACTAAAAAATATAGAATTATACAATGATACAGATTGCCCCTATCTATTTTATTAATATATTTTAAATATTCTATAAATTAATATTTTCTATTTCATTCTATTTTGGAAAAATATTTTTTTTGGATGAAATTATAATTAAAACAAAATTTATTTTGCAACAAAATTATTATTTGTCTTTCAATTTTTTCAATGACATATCAGAAAATATATATATATAAATTTTATAATGGTTATTTGCTTTTATAGAGATAAAGTATTGATAAATATTAATTTTTATTTAATTAATGTAATTTAATGTATTAAAATAATGCTCCTGAAAAGCTAAAAAATTTTTTTGTCTCCTTTTTTTTTTATCTATATTTGGAAACAAAGGTGCATTTTCAACAAGTATTTGATAAAAATTGACAATAAATTGTTTATTAATTTTTTTATCAGGCAGTTCTTTCTTTAAAAAATCAATAAATTCATTTTGATTATTTGAAATGTCATTCTTTGTCTGATAGTTTTTGTTTGTTGAGTTCCTAATGTTATTGTATTAATCGTCAAAGTATTGGGCCTTTTAATTTCATCAAAATGAGTTTATTAAATTACAAATCATGAAAATTCTTTTTTTTTTCTATGAATCCGTTAAAGTATTTATGTTATATATTTATATTTGCTTTTATTATTATATTTTAATTATTAATATACACTTGTTTATATAATATTAAAAATTAAATATCAAGATATTCATGATAATTTTTTGAAATTCTATTGTTTATAAAAAGTGAAATAATGGTCATTATTTCTAAAAAAAATTTTTTCAAATAAAAATATATCTGAAAACTAATTAGTTTAAATATATTACAAGAATATTTTTCATTTAATATTTATTGAATTAAATTAATTATAACTTATATAATGAAATATGCCTATTAAATATTTAGATATTTGAATATATTTTAAAAGATAGCTTTTAACTTAGATAAAAAAAATAGCTTTTTCTAAAAAACTGTAATACAGATTTTAATTTATTTTAATTCTAATAAATATAACATAATATAGATTTCATTTAAAAAAGAAATAATATTAAATAAAATGCTAAATATTAAGATATAAGAAAAATATTTATTATTTTAAAATAATGCAAATTGTGAGAATATAAATTTAGTTTTTTTCAGAAAATAATCTTTAAAGCGGATGAAAAAAAAAAAAAAAGCATTTTCTCAAAAACTGTAGATCAAAATGAATTTTATCTCAGATATATTTATTTACTAGTTATATATACTATATTTATTAACTTGTTAGTATTAGAAAAAATGCTAAATATTAAGATATGGATAGAAATAAATTATCAGAAAAATTCAAGCATTATCAAATTGTCGAGTAAATATTAAAAATAATTTACTAGTTAATTAATTTATATTTATATTTCATAATATTAATTTAATCATTTATATTTTATATATAAAATATAAACAAAATATAATATGTTATATACAATAAAATAGCGAAGATATAAAAACAATATCATTGATAATGAGATTAAATAAATTTAATTTATTATCATCTAAAAAATCAATTTTCAATTGTAATATTGGACAAAATATGAAGATAATATATAATAATTTATATATAATAAAATAAAAATATAAATAATGAATTATATAAAATATATTATACAATAATGTAAATATTTCTACAATTTATTTTTTGAAAGAAATAAAAATTGAATTAAAAATAAAAATTCAAATTTCTCAAAATTGGCCAATAGAATCAAAATATAATTTTGGTAATAGTTTTAATCAATTTAGTTATTAAAATATCTTAAATATTATTATAAAAAATTGGCTCAATTTTGTAAAAATTGCTTTCGAAATTAGAAGTAAAAATGATATTTTTTTCATTCTTTGACCTTATTCAATATATTGAGAAACTCTAACAAATATTTGAAATAATTATTTTATTTTTGGTTATATTTTCACTAAAACTTGATTAAAATTCGTCTTGATGGTCTTATTTTTAATTTAATATAATTTAAAATAATAAATACAAATATACTAAAATATAAATATTAATATAAATATGATAGGGGCAATATGTATAACAAGATAAATATGAATTTATATAAAAAAAATAAAGGAATAATAAAATCTCAATATCTATAATTTATATTTATTTTAATCTAATATATATATATTAATAACTAATATAAAATATTATTATTAGTATTAAATTCAATAATTCGAAAAAAAGTGTGAAATATGCTCTGATTTGATCAATTTGTTTTTCAATGAAACTTTAATCAAAAGACTTAAAAACATATATTTATATTCTTATTCATTCAATCTTTATAAATGATAGAAAATTTGGCTTTAAATCCCATTTCTCATTTTTCGAACCTACTCTA
>CATOJU010000156.1 GCA_951800555.1 uncultured Rickettsiales bacterium
AAATTTATTTTTGAATAATATTAATACTTAATATAAAAAAATCAATAAAAAATCACTTGATTTATATATTTACTTGTAATATTTTGATATAAAATTATATTTTACAATTTTTAAAATGTTTTCAAATTTTGAATTTTTTATAGCATTTAGATACTTAAAAGCAAAAAGAAAAGAAAAATTTATATCAATAACTGCTTTATTTTCTTTTATAGGAATTATGTTAGGTGTAGCTACTTTAATAGTAGTAATGTCAGTAATGAATGGTTTTAGAGAAGAATTGATAAAAAATATAGTTGGTATAAATGCGCATATTAGTATTTTTCCTTTAAATCAAAGTAAATATGAATACCAAAATATAATTAATGATATAAAAAATCAAAATATTAAAAATATAGATACCATAAATGCTTTAATCGAAAACCAGGCAATGATTATTACTGATGAAAAAGCTATTGGCGTTATAGCAAAAGCAATAACAATAGAGGATTTAAAAAATAAAACAAAAATTTATGATAGTTTATCTAATAAAATAGATTTGAAAAATTTTAATGATAGTTCAGACGCAATAATTGGTATACAAATGGCTGTAACTCTTGGTTTAAAAGTTGGTGATAATATAAAAATTGTTTCACCTGAAACAAATACAACAATAATTGGAGCAATTCCTAGAACTAAAACATATAAAATAGCTGATACTTTTGAAAGTGGTATGTACGAGTATGATTCAAATATAGTATTTATTCCATTTAAAATGGGGCAAAAACAGTTCAGATATGAAGAATCTGCTAATAGTATTGAAATTTTTTTAAAAAATCCAAATAATTCAGCAAATTCTTTACTTGAAATCACTAAAATTATTAATGAAAAAAATTATGATTACAATATAATTGATTGGAAAGCAGCTAATTCAAGTTTAATTTCTGCACTAAATATTGAAAAAAATGTAATGTTTTTAATTTTAACTTTGATTATAATAGTTGCAGCTTTTAATATAATTTCAAGCTTAATAATGCTTGTAATGGATAAAAATAAACAAATAGCCATTTTAAAAACTATTGGAGCGACTAGTGGTAGTATAATGAGAATATTTTTTATTTGTGGGACTGTCATAGGGGCTACTGGTACTATTTTAGGAGCTATAATTGGCTCGCTATTTGCTTATAATATAGAAAATATAAGAAATTTTATAGAAAGAATCTTTGGTTTAAATTTATTTAATCCTACAGTATATTTTTTATCACAAATTCCATCAAAAGTTTTTATTAGTGATGTGATTTTAATTACTATAATGTCAATACTTTTGTCATTTTTAACAACTATATATCCGGCTTTAAAAGCCAGTAAAACAAATCCCGTGGAAATTTTGAGATATGAATAATATTTGTAGTTATAAAATTCATTAATTTTTTTATAATTTAATAATTGCTTCATATTTAAGGATTATTTTTATTTTTACTAATATTTATTAATATAAAAATCAATTAATAACAAAAAATACATCTCCTTAAACAACTTTTTTCACTTGACAACTTAACAAGCAATTTTACACTATAAATAGTATTAAATTACTATAACATACTACTAATAGTAATATACTAAAAAAATAATTATTAAATTTATAAATTAAAATATGGAGAGTTAATATGACAGACAAAACAGAAGAAAATGAAGCAATAGAAATTTTTGAAAAAATCATAGAAACAAAAAATATTAAATTTATTCCTGAAAGCCTAGAGGAAATAAAAAAAACATTTGATGCAGTTGATGATGATATTAAAGATATTGCTAACAATGGTACTAATTTAAATAATTATGATATCATAAAAGAAAAAATAGATTCCTTAGATAATGCAAAATTTGAGGCTACTACCGATAATGCAGAATATATAATTACTTTATCTAAAGATAAAATATATATAAAAGATAAAACCAATAATAGAATTATGGAAATTGATTATAGTGAAGATAATATGAAAATTGATTATAGTGAAATTAAAAAAAGAATATGTTTTATTATTTTTGATAATAGAAATGAATATATCTTTTCAAATAATAATGATCTAAGAACTATGGCTAAAACAATACTTAAACATTGTAATATAATCAGTATTAGAGATTATATTCAAAAAAATGGTGTACTTGATAAGCATGTTTTAGAGAATAATAAATCGTCTAATAAAAATAGTGATCCTAATGAAAATGTAAAATCATTATATAGAATATTTGCTGAAAATGGTTATTTTGAAGCATTTAAATTCATTATTGATAATATTGAATCAGATTTTACTGTAGATGATGCCTTAATTGAAAGTATATGTATTGGTGGTAACTATGAACTATACGAAAAATATATACTAGATAATAATTACTCAGAAAATAATAAAGATTCTAGTTACTATTATAATCTATTAAAGAGCATCTGTATTAGTCAAAGTCCAGAAAATATTAGAGTTGTTTTTGATGATTGTAAATTTAGTACATCAGAAATAGTTGGGTTACTAAAATATGTTAAAAATCCATTAATGGCTTTAAGTCTCTTTGAAGAAATAAAAAAGAATAATGACCAAGAGGCAGAAAATAAATCAAAAAATAAAAAACCTAATAATCGATTA
>CATOJU010000157.1 GCA_951800555.1 uncultured Rickettsiales bacterium
ATATTAAAATTATCTTTAAATCCTTCACGCAATTTTTCAAATCCAATTCTCAAAATATTAACATCTTGTTGGCAATAAAATTCAGCATATTTGTACATATCAAAATATTGTTCATCTATTCTGCATCCCTCTATCTTATCAATATTTGAGTTAAATAAAGTGTAATCTTCATCGGTCCAAGGTTTATCTTCATTTTGACCTACTTCACTTATTGTTCCTATATTTGTTTTTAGTCTTTCTAATGTATAATATTTATATGGGAATATCTCTTTTTGTATTCCTTCTATATTAAACATAGATGGTAATTGTGATAATTTGCATGATAATATTGGTAATGAATCTCTAAGATGAATCGTTTTTGTTATTCTCTTTTGGTGAACAATAGATGTGTATTTTATATCAGCCATCATAGTTTTTGTACCTTTTATGATAGATTTACATATGCCACAAACAGAGTTTGGGTCAGCGTTGCTGCCAAAGTTTGCAAGCATTCTAATATCATATGCCAAATTATGGAAATATACAACTGATTCATCATCTAGATAATCTAATAACTGCTTATTACAATCTTCTCCTTTGAAACATTCTTTGTGAATTCCATTTGCACTGTGCACGACACACATAAATGGTTTGTGGATATTAGTACTAACATCTGCTTCAAAATCTGCATACCAATAACTTTTTTCTCCATCTTTTTTATTAATCTTTTTCTTAGGTTGTTCTATTAATTTTGTGCATTGTTCATCATTATAATTAAGGTCAATAAGGTCTATATTACTGTCTACATCTTTATAGAATATTGTGTTTAAAATCTTATATTGTCCGAATGTTATTGGAACAAAATAGTTATTCTTCATTAATACTCTCACAAGGTCAGAAGAGTTAATAAAATATCGAGCTTTAATCCAGTGGTCTTGCTTGTATTCTTTATTATATTTATTTTCTTCACAATCAGCTAAGTGATTAATATAATATGTACTAAAAGGTGTTTTCTCTTCAAGGAAATAATGTTTATTGTATACATTCATTGTATGTGTTCTATTTGGCTCAGCATTCTCAATACCTAAATAACTATTTTTTGAACCATTTTTACACGACCTAACAGAGCGTTTCTTATTTTTTCCATTTGCATCTTCATCTATAAATGATAGTTTAACATGCATTTTGAACTCTATGCATAATTCATTTAATGATTTTTGTGAGAGATATCTTGTGTTAATTCTTAATCGCATTTTATTTAGTGTAGCCTCATCATAACATCCAGTTTGTTGTAAAGCATATATAAAACAGCAATCATCCAATTCTTTTCTTTGCTTACCTTTTTTATTAACAAGAGATGTGAATATTTGTAATTTTTTAAGATATTTTATTACATTTAATGGACAATTCTTATTTACTAAATATTGAAAGAAACTACCTCCAACGTCCTTATTAGCTTTAAAGTCTTTAAATTCATTAAATTTGACAGCACTAAATAGACTCCATTCTGGTATCTTTTCTGCACCTTTCTCATAAAAATATTCTGGTACAACATTCTCAATATCAAATATAAAGTGATTTTCCGTGAGATTATCCATAAATTGTTTATATATTTCTGGAGTCAATTGTTTAGAATGCCACTGACCATCAACTTTAAAAGCTATTTTGTATTTAGCAACAATTGGTAAAGTGTCAATATATTTTTTAAAGAATTCTTTTAATTTTGGCAACATTAATTTTCTACCATCATTATCCAATCTTTCAAAATCAATAGACCAATATGTGGGAGAATTTTCTAATTTTTCCATAATTCTATTAACAATATCAGATTGTGTTTTATTTTCGGTTTTTATTATTTTTTTGGGCTTTTCTTTAGGTTTTTCTTTATTGTTTTTACCCTTAAAATACCAATAGATAGCATCATAATTATCCTTATCACCATCATAACCTTTATCGAAATATAATTGGTTTTGAATATCAATAATTAATTCTTCATTATTTTCCCACAATTCATGTGGGTCTCTGGGGAATTTATCATTTATCATTAATTCCATTAATTCGCATAATTGTTCATAAGTGGCTTCTATAAGTTTCATTTTTTTAAAAGAATAAAAATTTATTAAATATAAAATTATTTATACCTGATATTATTTTTTATATCACATATCAGTTTCACAAAATTTTTTTAAAATTTTTATTTTCAATATTTTTAAAAAGTATAAATTATACAAAAATTATATTAAAATTTCCATTTTTCACATCACATTTCCGAAGGAAATAATGCAAAACTTTGCACAAGTCAACATCACAGGCATAGCCTGGGCCAACAAAGTTGTCAAAATTTTAACAAAAATGAGTCTAAAATAGACACTTTTAATGTGTAAATAAAAGGATTTTATGCGCTATACTCGGTCTGGTATAACAAACTCAAAAATGAAGACCGAAATGAAAAGCATTAATGACCTATATTTATGGAGGTCGTTTCGAAGCTCGTCAGAGCGGAGAAACGCAATTGGGGGGAGCTTTAGACCCCCGGTCTAAAA
>CATOJU010000158.1 GCA_951800555.1 uncultured Rickettsiales bacterium
ATTTACATCTATTTCTTTATTAGATAATAAAAGTCTAACTATTTCTGCATTTCCTTTTTCAATGGCATTATGAAGTGGAGCTTTATTTCTATTATTTTTTATATTTACATCTATTTTTTCGTTAGATAGTAAAAGTTTAACTATTTCTAAACTTTCACTCTTAACGGCACAATGTAGTAGTGTTTCTTTATCAGAGTTTTCAGAATTTATATCCGTTCCCTTAAAAGAAAGTAAAATTTTAAGCATTTCTAAATTTCCTACTCTAGCAGCATGATGAAGTAAATTTTCTTTTAAAATGCTATTTGCATCTATTTCTTTATAAGAAAGTAAAGCTTTAAATATCTCTAAATTTCCTGACTCGATGGCATAGCGAATTGAATTTTCATCTAAATTAGTTTTCATATCTATTTTTTTATTTTTAATTACAATATTAAATATATTTAAATTTCCACTTTTAATAGCATAATTAAGTGTGGTTTCTCTATATTTATCTTTCTCATTTATGTTTATTTCTTTGTGCGATAATAAAAGATTAATTATTTCTATATTTCCTGTTTCTATAGCATAATGGAGAGGTGATTTTCCATTATATTCTGGTTTTATATTTATATTTATTTCTTTGTAAGATAGTAACAATCTAACTACTTCTGTATTCCCCATTTTAATAGCATAATGTAGTGGAGTTTCTCTTAAAATCTCGTATTTATTGTGATAATTGCTTTTTTTGCAAAGTTCTCTATGCTCTGTTATTCCATTTAAATTTTTTTCTATATCTTCTTTATCAAGTAGCCCTTCATTTTTAAGCTCATACAATTTATCAATAAAAAGTTTAATTGTATTTATATTTCCAGTATCAATAAGAGCATGTAATGGAGTTTCCTTAATATAAATTTTATCTATTCTATTTTCATAATTATTTTCTATATCAAAAATTTCCTTTATATTTGTTTTGTTTTTGTATATATTATATAATGATAAGTTATCGAGTAATGGTTTAACTAAATTTTTTTCTTTATTTTTAATCAAAGTATAGAGCAAAGTATAATTTGTTCTAATATTACCAATTTTTTTACCTCTATAAATATCGTGAACATCTTTAAATTTTGAATTCAAATGTATCTCTTTACAAGAAAGTAATAAATTAATTATTTCCAGATTTTTATTTTCAATAGCAATTTGAAGTGGATAATTATTTTGGATATCTTTTATATGAAAATTTATATCATCCTTGTAAGATATATTTAAAATTTCTTCTATTTCTTCTTTTTTTTTAGATTTATATAATTTATCAATATATAATTTAAATGTTTTCGTATCTCCTTTAGAAATAATATAACAAAGAATAAAATTTAAATCTATTTTATGCATATTTTTTAAATTTAGATCTTTAAGAGAAAGTAAATATTTAACTATATTAAAATTATTTGCCTTACAGGCATAATAAAGTGGATTTGCTTTATTTAAAATATTATATATAGCGCCATCTTTAATTAATTCTGGATTTTTAGAAATTTCATATGATGTATCAATAAAAAATTTAATTACTTCTGAATTTTTATTTTCAGTAGCACAATCCAATGGTTGTTTGTATTTATTATTTCTTAAACAAAGCTTTACTTCTTTTTGATAAAATAAAAATTTAATTATGTCTAAACTTCCTTTTTTAACTGCGGTATGAAGTAAAGTATCACCATTATTATCACGTAATTTATTTAAATCTATTTTAAAATTTTTTTTAACATAATTAAATAAAAAAAGCATACTAATTATGTGATTTTTTTCAGTAATTTTAAAAAATAAATCAGAGAATAATTTCAAATATTGTTTTTCATCTAAAATAGCATCTTTTATTATTGTTTCTAAAAAATATAGAACTATTTCTGGATTTTTAATAACTTTGAATAAATTAATTATATATTTCTCATTATCTTTGAAATTCAAATTTTCAAAATTGTTTGTTAATAGATAGTCAACTATATCAACTATTTCTCCAGCGCATGCTGTTTCTAATACATTAAAATCAACTTCGTTACATTCTTCTTTTTCTTCTAATATATGAATTATTTCAGGTTCTCCGCCAAAACATGCAGCAGCTAAAAGTTTATTCGAATTAAATAATTCTTTAGTAGTAGCATTATTAAAATAATGTTTAAATAAATATATATTTCCAGCTTCGCAAATAGCTTCAATAAAATACTTATTGATTTTAATATTATTTTTTTCAATATAAGCAATAAGTTCATTGCACAATTTTTCATTATCTTTAATATTCTTAAGTATAATATTAATTATACTAATACCATTTCCATTTTTTTTATAAATATTATATTTTTTTATATTTATATTATTAAAAATAATAAAACAAAATTCTTTGTTGTAGTTAATTACATATTTTTCTTTCGTTGAATTATTCTGTAATACTATATTACCTCCTTCAGAAATTTCTTCTATTGAGTTATCCGGCTTTAATATTTTATCATTATTGAATGTAAA
>CATOJU010000159.1 GCA_951800555.1 uncultured Rickettsiales bacterium
CCAATCAGAACCTTTTGTCACCACTTTATGAATCAACTTTGCCAGGTCTTACGCAAATTGCCACTTTTCTTGGCTATCTTTTCCATGAAGGAATCAACAGTGAGCATTTAATGACAGTTTTAGGGAACATGACACGATTTGCACACATAATTAAACGATTTTGCAGCCTCATAGAAAATAATGAAATTAAAGCTAAATTAATTAATTTTATTAACAATATCAGATTATATTTTAATGATTTTGATAAAAATAAAGAATTATCTTTTGAAAAATTACTGGAATTACATATAAAAATTGCAGAAAAAATTGCTGATAATGGTACTTTTAAAAAAGATAATAAAGAACAATTTATGCAAAGTGATATATTTTATGATGAAAAAAATGAAAAAATTATAGAATTTATCAAAGAATTATTGGAACAAGGAAATTGTTTTGGAAGAATTAATTTGAATGATTATATTATATTATTATCAAGTCTTTTTGCGGAAAAAACCTATAAAGAAAATTATACCATTTATCCAGCAATTAATATAATATCCGCTGAAGAAAGTCGTTTAGTTAATTATGATTTAGTTATAATTCCTAATTTAAATGATGGTGTTTTTCCTGTTAATAGAAGTACAGATCCTTATATGAGTAAAAGTATGAGAATAAAATTTGGCTTACCAGCAAAAGAAGTAGAAATTGGAAAATATTGTTATGATTTTATACAACTATTAGTTCAAAAAAATGTTTTACTCACAAGAGCTAAAAAAGTTGATAATAGTGTAACTTTTAAATCAAGATTTTTGCAAAAATTGGAAATTTATTTGAAATGTAATGGAATTAGTTTAAATAATGGACAAGATATAGTTGATATTTATAAAGAATATATAAATATACCTTATAACAATGAAAAATATAAAATATATAAAAAAGCTCCAAGAGCAAAACCTAATGAAAAATTAACTAGATTATCGGCAACTAATATTGATTTACTATGCAAAGATCCATATGAAATATATGTAAAAAAATTCTTAAAATTATATAAATTTAATGTTATTGAAAAACAGAATATAAACGCACTTATAGGAACAATAATTCATAAAATTTTTGAATTATATTGTATACATTATTACAAATATAAAGATAATTTTAATAGTGTTGTGGAATTAATTAAAAATATTCTAAATCAATATAATGATAAAATAATAACAGAGTTATATTTTGACAAAATAGTTTCCATAATTCAAGATTTCATTGAAATAGATAACATAGCAAGAATTGAGGGATATTCTGTATTTGCAGAAATTGAAAATGAATTATTTTTTCCAAAGCAAAATTTTATTTTGACAGCAAAAATTGATAGAATTGAAAGTTTAAATAATAATGTTAGAATAATTGATTATAAAACAGGCGGAGAAATTAGCAAAAATGCAGTTATTAATGGTGAAAAATTGCAATTATTAATTGAAGCTTTGCTCTTGAAAAAAACTAAAAATTTCGTAATTGAAAATTTGCAATATTGGATAACTAAATATAAAAAAAATGATAGAAAAATTATAGGAGATAAAGATTTTGATTTGACTGCTTTAATGAATAAAACTGAAAAAAAAATATTAGATTTGTTACATTATTTTAATGATGAAAATCATGGCTATGTGGCAACTTTGAAAAATAGAGATTATAGTGATTATAATTTGTTGGCTAGGCTTGATGAATGGGAGGCTGAATAAATAATTGTTGACTTATTGTAAAAAATAGGGTATAATATAATTATAATTAAAAAAAAAATGGAAAAATTATATGAGTGATACATTACAAATATTTAAAAATTTTACTAATATTTGTTTAAAACAAGATTTAGAAGCAATTATTGAGTTTTGCAAAAATAAAGAAGCTATAGATATAATAAGAGAACAATTTAAAAAAGAAGAAGATCCTTTTTATGAAGAAGATTATATATTAAATGATACTTTTAAAGAAATTTATAAAACAAAAGAAGGTAGACAATTTATTAAAGATTTAATTTCTAATGAAAAAATTAATAATGAATTAAGTATATTTTTTATAGAAACATTAATAACATTTGCCAATAATAATGAAGAAATTAATGATTTAATTAACGATGAAAAAATTTCTAAAATAATAAAAGATAATATTATTACATTCAAAGAAAGTAATATTTATGATAATATTCTTATTTTTACTTCTTTTTATAGTTATTATTCTAATTATGAATTTTTTACTATTAAAATTTTAGAAAATGAAAATATAATAGAAGAATTGCTTAAAAGTTCTTATGGCGAATCTGTAATAAATACTGTGTTCTGTTATTCTGCAAATAATCAAACCTCTTTATTAGCTAATGATATTGCAATAAATATAAGATTAGTAGAAAAAATACTTGAAAATGAGAATATTACTAAAAAATTATATGATAATGAAAATTTTAATAATTTTTTTATGGCTATTACTGAATATAAATATAGAAA
>CATOJU010000160.1 GCA_951800555.1 uncultured Rickettsiales bacterium
CAAGAATTATTTATTACAAAATTTTTATTTCTATATTTTAATATATGCTTGATTTCATTGCTATAATATTCATAATTTCCAATTTCTTTTAATTTTTCTAATAATTTATTATACAAAGAAACTAAAAAAATAACATCGTTCGCTGCATATATTTTTTGTGAATCTGTTAATGGTCTTTTTTTCCAATTACTATGTTGTATATTTTTATTTTTTACATAATCTATTCCTAAGATTTTTCCAACTAATTTTGAATATCCTAAATTTGAACCAAGACCACAAAATTCTGCCATTATTTGAGTATCTTCTAAATTATTTATTTTTATATTATGTCTAAAATTCAAAGCTTCTAAATCTTGGCTAAAAGAGTGTATGACTTTTTTTATTTTGCTATTATTCAAAATTGATTTATAAAAATAGGTTAAATCTAAATTATCTTGTAAAGTATCAATTACATAATTTTTTATATTTCTATTTTTATCAAAATAACTTATTTGCACCAAACAAAGTATTGGAAAATATGTAGTCTTTCTTATAAATTCCGTATCTAATGCTATAATTTCTGTATTATTTTTTATTTCTTTACAAATATTTTTAAGTCTAATTGTATTTGTCACATACTCATATTTATTATTTTCTATATTTTCCTCAATCATAAATAAAATTAAAAATTTTTACCAATATTAAACACAAATTTTTCTTCTAAATCAAATTTCTCTTTTTTTAATACTTTACTAAAATCAAAACTCATATTACCAACAGGAGTTCTCCATAAAAGAGAGAAGCCGTAGGCGGATCTAATACTATTTTTATCTCTGATCAAACTTTTGTCAACATCTTTATTATCTTCAATTCCCGTTACAGTTCCGGCATTTATAAAAAATATTCCAAATAAATTAAATTCCCTAGGAGTAAATAAAGGAAATTTAACTTCTAAATTTGAATAAAAAAGTTTTGTTCCGCCAACACTTGTATCATCACTTGGCTTTAATGGATTGTTAATTCTTGGGCCTATTCCGGCACTTTCGAAACCTCTCATACTATGACCGCCTAAATAAAAGCCATCACTAGGATATAAAGGATTCCCATTTATAGACATAATCCCAGCAAATTTTGTTTCAAATTTTAATATTAATTTATCAAGATATAGCGGGTAGTAATAGGCAAAATATAAAGTATTTCTTAAATAATCTTTTGTCCCAAAGATTCCGGCATAATCAAAAGTATAGTTTAAAATATAACCATTTGTTGTATCATAATAATTATCTCTTTTATCATAGGATAAACTAATTGAAATTTCACTTATTTTTTGTTTTTTAGTAGTCAAAATTCTTTCATAATCTATAGATAAATTTTTTAATTTCTCTATTTTATAATCATATTTTATAGTTTGTGATAAATACTCAGTAATATTATAATTAAAAAATATTCCTGCTCCAGTGCTAAATTCATCGTAGCCTAAATTCAATCTTGAATTTTTTGTATTACTATTATCTTGGTAATATACATTGGTTCCAAATGTTGTATTTGTTCCTGCAAAATTTGGTTTTACAAAATCAAATGAAAAACTTTTATAGTATTTATTAATATTTATACTAAAATCAAAATTAATCGCCCTACTTAGTAAATTTTTTTGAGTAACCCCAATATTTCCGCTTAAACTATCCAAGCTTGAATAGGAAATTCCAAAATTAAAACTTCCACTTGAAGTTTCATCTACTATTATAGTGGTATCTACTTGATTTTCAAAAATGCCTTCTTCAAAAGTATAGTTTACATTCTTAAAAAATCCAAGATTTTTAATTTTTTGTATAGATCTTTCTAAATCTTTTTTATTGAAAGCGTCACCTTCTTTTATATTTAGTTGTTCTCTAATAGCACTATCGTAGGTTCTATTATTATTTTTTATATTTATTTTACCAAAATATTTATGTTTTGTACTATCTATTACAAAATTTATATTAACTTTATTATCAATGTTATCTGGCTTAAATTGCGGGCTAACATTTGCAAATTTATTATTATCTATATTTTCATTCAATAGGTCTACAACTTTATAAACACTTTCTAAATTAAAAACACTGTTATATTTTAATTTTTTTAAAATTGGTTCTAGATTTTTTATATCTAAATTTTTTACATTATTTATAATATATATATCTCCAAAATAAAATTTTTTATTTTCTTCTACTACAAAAATTAAATCGAAGGTTTTATTTTTTTCATTAAATTTTGCATTTTGTGATATAATTCTAAAATTCAAAAAACCATTTCTTAAATAAAAATTTTTTAATAAATAGGCATTATATTCAAGGACATCAGGATTAAATAAAGTTGTTCTACTGAAAAATCTATAAAATCTTTTTTCTTTACTAAAAATACTATTTTTTAAATCTTCACTTTTAATTTCTTTGTTTCCTATAAAATATATTTTTCCAATTTTAGATTTTTTATTTTCTTTTATATT
>CATOJU010000161.1 GCA_951800555.1 uncultured Rickettsiales bacterium
ACATATAATTTTTATATTAATTTATTTTATTCTTTATTAAAATTTTCGGGATTTTGTACCCAAATTTTTCATCTATTATCTAAAAATCATAAAAACCTCCTTAAAGTAATTTTTTTAAAATTATAGTTTTTCTTTTGAATAAATATACCTCTAGAAAGGACAGAAATAGTATTTTTAGAAACAATTATATTTTTTTTGATTTTACACATTTTTAGTGAGAATCGCTGTTCTAATGGTCTTAAAATCGTTTTTTAGAAAAAAACAAATTTTTTCATCCATTTTTACCTCCAACTATTACCAATTAACTGAATTTTTGTAGTTCTATGATTTACTAATCTATCATAAATCCTAGATTTTAAGATTTTTTTTACTATTTCTTCTCCATAATTGCTTACCAAAAAAGTTGGTCTACAACTATTATAGCTATAGTCCACTACATCATAAAGCAGTTTAAGTTCATCCGTTGAACCAAAATTTATACCTAGCTCATCCAATATTAACACATCAAAATCCTCCTTGTAGTTAAAATCTGGTTTATCTCCAGAATATTTTTTACGAATATCCGTTATCATATCGTTTTAATTTACAAGTTTTGCTTTTACACTATCAACCACATAATTATCAACTTTTTTTATAGTTTTTGCTATCCTAACTTTTTTCAACAACTTATCGAAAACCTCAACTTCTACCGTCTGTATTTTGTAACTAAATCTATTGATTTTTCTTCTATTTAGTTCATTTTTAAAGGCATTCATTAGGTAGGTTTTACCCAATCCAACAGTTCCCATCAGTAGAAGATTTTGATTTTGTTCCATCATTGTTTCAATGTTTTCAACATAGTTTTTTAGAAAATTAATGAGTTTTTCATTATCTTTTGTCACTAAATAATTCTTCAAAAGAATATTCTTATTAAATCTAAATTTTCTCCTAAAAATCTTAATATTTTCAACCATTTTAACACAGGAAGATTTAGCTAAAATAATAGAAAAATTACAAAAGCTTAAATAAAAGAGTATTTGGTATTTGCTATAGAAAAATTAGTTAAAGCAGATAATAAACAATTGAGAAGTTATTGGATACTGATTGATATTTGCAGAAATTGGATGAATTCTAAAGGTAATAATTTTTCTAGAGAAGAAGTAGATTATTATTTTAGAATAAAATCAGGACACTATAAATTAATTAGTGGAGAAAAAATAGTTAAATCTTTGAGTAAAAATAAAGGAACTACAAAGAAGGATATGAATAATATTATTAATGCTATTCTTGAATTTGGAATAGAAAATAATATAGAAAATTGCAATATAACGAGTTATGAATTAAAAAGTTTAATAGAAAATTATAAATAAACATTAAAGGAAATAAAATGGAGAAAAATGGATTAATTAGGGTAAATAAACTAAAAAATATAATGGGATTGTCAAGACCTACTATTATGAAAGTGTTAAAAAATTTAGCTAATACTGGAAGCTCTAATACTCTCTATAATAGAGAACTTAAAATATATGGAGTAATGAATTTAGAAGAATTTTTTAAGGAAATAAATAATAATGAAGATAAAGAACAATGTCAACAAAAGAACAGCTTTAAAAACTGCTTTAAAAAAAGCCAATATAAAAGATACAAAAAATATAGGGTTTCATATTTTTAGACATACTTTTGCCAGTCATAAATTACAAGGTATAAATTACAGAGGTGAAAAAATAAAACCAGTTAGGATAGAAGTTATAAGTGAGATATTAGGTCACAGTAATATAGCTATAACTTCAGATGTATATGCTAAACTAAATAATAATGTTTTATTGGAAATATTAGATAATTAAATATATTAAAAATAAATATACTATTAGTATATAAAATGATTGAGAAAATAATTAAAAAATTTCAAATAGTCACAATTTAGTCACAAGAGCACAACACTTTTTAGTCACATAAATTACCTTAAAACTAAAACCTTTGATTTTCAATAAAAAAAGTGGTGCCGTTAGCCAGAATTGAACTGGCGACCTACACATTACCAATGTGTTGCTCTACCTACTGAGCTATAGCGGCATTATAATATTTATTTTTTGTTAAAATATATTCTTTCGAATCAGACCATATACCATACAAATTATAATGATTTTTTATTGTTTTTATAAAATCAAAATTTAATCTTTTCGCTACATTCTCACTTTTTATGTTTAGTATATTGCAATGTATAATTATATTTTTCAAATTTAATTCATCAAAACCATACTCTATTAATTTTTTACAACATTTAGTTATAATTCCATTTCCTTCGAAATCAGTATCTAACCAATAGCCAATATCGGCTGATTTTTCAATTTTATTATAATCATAAAAATCTATAGTTACAACTATCTTATTTCCAAAATTTATAACAAAATTTGTCACAATTCCTTTATTTGTACTCTTAATATAATTTTTCTCATCTTCAATAGTAGTAATATTATCCAAC
>CATOJU010000162.1 GCA_951800555.1 uncultured Rickettsiales bacterium
TTTTTATAATTCCTCTTGTATTAAATTTTTCAATACCTATATATTAAATATAAATAATTTGTAGTACTTCTACATAATTAGTATTTTATTATTTTATTAATTATTAACAAAAAAATAAAAATTATGAAATTGAAACCAATACAAGATAGGGTAATAGTAAAAAGAGAAGAAGCAGAAGATAAAACTGCTGGCGGTATCATAATTCCTGATACTTCGAAAGAAAAACCTTCAAAAGGTGTTATTGTGGCAGTTGGAGACGGAGCAAGAGATGATAAAGGAAATATAATCCCAATGACATTGAAGGTAGGGGATAAAGTATTTTTTACAAAATGGGGTGGAACAGAGATAAAAATTGATGATGAAGATCTGTTAATAATGAAAGAAAGTGATATTTTAGCTATTATAAATGAATAAAGAGGTATTAAATGACAGTAAAAGATATAAAATTTAGTTCAGAAGCAAGAGTAAAAATACTAAATGGTGTTAATACTTTAGCAAATGCTGTAAAATCAACTTTAGGTCCTAAAGGAAGAAATGTAATTATTGAAAAATCTTTTGGTGCTCCTAGAATTACAAAAGATGGTGTCACAGTAGCAAAAGAAATAGAATTAAAAGATAAATTTGAAAATTTAGGCGCTCAATCTATTAAAGAAGTAGCAAGCAAAACTAATGATTTAGCTGGTGATGGTACTACAACTTCAACTGTTTTAGCCCAAGCTATTTTAACAGAAGGAATTAAAGCAGTTGCCGCTGGTTTTAATCCTATGGATATTAAAAGAGGTATAGATAAAGCAGTTAATGAGGCTGTAAAAGAAATTAAAAAAGCCAGCAAAGAAATTTCTTCAAAAGATGAAATAGCACAGGTTGGTACAATATCTGCTAATGGTGATAAAGAAATAGGTGAAAAAATTGCTGATGCTATGGAAAAAGTAGGGGCAAATAGTCCTATAACTGTAGAGGAAGCAAAAGGTTTAGAATTTGAAGTAGAAGTTGTAGAAGGTATGAATTTTGATAGAGGTTATTTATCTCCTTATTTTGTAACCGATACAGATAAAATGAATGTAGTTTTAGATAATCCATTTATTTTACTTTTTGACAAAAAAATATCTACTTTACAACCTATGATTAAAATTTTGGAAGCAATAGCTCAAAATGGTAGATCTCTATTAATAATTGCTGAAGATGTTGAAGGTGAAGCTTTGGCAGCTTTAGTTGTAAATAAATTAAGAGGCGGTTTAAAAGTTTGTGCCGTAAAAGCTCCTGGTTTTGGTGATAGAAGAAAAGCAATGTTAGAAGATATTGCAATTTTAACAAATGGTCAATTAATTTCAGAAGAAGTTGGAATGAAATTAGAAACAGTTGATTTAACTAATCTTGGAAGAGCTAAAAAAGTCGTTATAACTAAAGATGATACAACTATTGTTGATGGCGAAGGAACTTCTGAAGCTGTTGAATCAAGATGTGCTAATATTAAAACTCAAATTGAAGCTACTACATCAGACTATGATAAAGAAAAATTGCAAGAAAGATTAGCTAAACTTTCTGGCGGTGTTGCTATATTAAAAGTTGGCGGCGCTACAGAAGTTGAAGTTAAAGAGAAAAAAGATAGAGTTGAAGACGCTTTGGCCGCTACAAGAGCTGCTGTTGAAGAAGGAATTGTAGCTGGTGGTGGTGCAACTTTAGTTCATATAGCAGAAAGTATTAAAGGTTTAAAAGGTGACAATGAAGCTCAAAATACTGGTATTAAAATAGTTTATAGTGCTTTGCAAGCTCCAGCAAGACAAATAGCTGAAAATGCTGGTTTAGAAGGATCTGTAATAGTAAATAAAACATTAGAAAATGATGAAGTAAATTACGGTTTCGATGCTCAAAAAGAAGTTTATGGTGATATGATAAAATTTGGAATAGTTGACCCAACAAAAGTTTCAAGGGTTGCTCTTGAAGGTGCTTCGTCTATTGCAAGTCTTCTATTAACAACAGAATGTGCTATAGTAGAACATAAAGATGAAAAAGCTGAATGTGGCTGTGGTGGAAATCCTATGGGCGGAATGGGAGGAATGGATTATTAAATTATTTAAAATAGTTTAATTTTTTTTCTTTTATTATTAGTAAAAACTGAAATAGCAATGTGAAAACATTGCTATTTTCTATTTTTAGAATCTATATTAAAACAATAGACCTCCTGCATAAAACTATTTTTATTTTTCATATATATTTAATAATTTTTTATTTGTTCTTAAATATTATTTACTTTTTATTCTTATATCTTTTTCTTATTATTATATTTTGTTATTTCTTTGATTTACCTTTATTTATGTCATTCCAAATTATGTTTTCTTATAAGTATGTTTATTTTGTTAATTTTCCATTATTTATGTCATTCCAGATTAGAATTTCTTAATAAACTTGTTTATTTAGAAATTCTTAATGTGGAATCTAGTAATTAAATTACT
>CATOJU010000163.1 GCA_951800555.1 uncultured Rickettsiales bacterium
TCTTTATAACTATTATTAAATTTATTATCTATACCCCTAAAAGAAGCTCCTAAATTTAATTTTATATCAATATCAGAATTCCTTTCATATGTTCTAAGATCTACCTTAAATATTTTATCCATAAAGTTTATATAATCCCAATAACTGGTGAATTCTTTCCAATTTTCATTATAATTATAAATTAAAGAATTGCAGTTTTTCACACTGTTTACAGTTTCTTTTATATTTAAATTTTTATTTAAAACAATATCTTTTTTTGTTAATTCTGGAATATAATATTTTATCTGTTGTTTTATTTCTTCAAGTTGTTTTTTAATTTTATCATAATTTGCTTTTTTAGATGCTAAATTTGCTTTTGCTTTCGCAACATCGCCTTTATCAACTGCATAAGCTTTGTATTTTGTATTTACATTATTTAAATTTTTTTCTGCTTGTTTAATCATTTTTTCATAAATCTGTAATTCTTTATTTTTAAATACTAAATTCCAATATAATTGCCTTAAAGAATAGTAAAAACTATTTTTTTCTATTTTAGTTTTTATTAAACTTTGTCTTTTAGTTAATTCTAAACTTAATTTTTTAGCAGTGTCGTGATAACCTAAAAAATTTTTCCATAGATCAAAAGAAAAATTTATATTTAATGCAGGTCTATTTAATTTATAATTTTCACTAGGAATAAATCCTTTAACCCAATTATCAGTGTTATCATTTGATAAAAATATTTTTGCATTAATACCATTAATAAAATTTTTATTTATTCCGCCTTCAAAATAAAATTGTTTTTCTTTTCTGCTATTCGTCCAAAATTTTTCATCGTCTTTTACTTTATTATAATTTAAGTCTGTATATAAATTATAGTTATAACTTTCATTGAAAATTTTTTCATTTATTATATTTTGTTGATGTATAGAATTTATTTTTTCTATATTTGGGTTGTTATTTTTTATTAATGTTTTTAAATTTTCTTCTTCTAATCTATATATTAAACTTCTATCTAATTCTTTTGTTAAACTCCCTTGTGCTTTTACATTGATAGAAAATATATTAATAATTAAGCTAATAATAATTATTTTTATTTTCATTTTTAATTTGATATTTATCTCAAAATAATAGTATTTTGCGGTTTTTTAAAAGTCAATAGTTTACAAATATAAATACAAGTGTTATAGTATATATTATTCTCCTTAAAATAAAAATGTATATCAATATTTTCCAACTTTTCTTTATTTTTGAAAAACCAACTGAATGGGGTAGGGGGTATCAATTTTATATTTTTTAATTTACCATTTAATTATAGTAAAAAATAAAAAAAATTATAAATAATTAATAGTATAATAATATAGATACATACATTTTTTATTTTTATTATTTTTTAAAAAAACTATAGACTATTTTATTTTTTAATTTAATATAAATAATAGCAAAAAAGGATTTTAAAATTGTCAAAATATATATTATACAATACTAATTTTTGCCCATTTTCAAGAAAAGTAAGATTTTTTCTTGAAGAAAAAGGAATTGATTATGAATTAAGAGAGACAAGATTTTGGCTACGAGAAAAAAATTTTATAAAACTTAATCAAGCTTCCGAAGTACCAGTATTAAAAAATTTAGAAACCCAAGAAATAATTTGTGATAGCTTTTTAATATGTAATTATATAGATGAAGTTGAGAAAAAAGAAAATGAATTTAATTATTTTAATTATATGGGTACTACTAGGGAAGAAAGGTATGAAATACAACGGCTTCATATGTGGTTTGATAAAAAATTCTATAATGAAGTGAGTAAATATTTAATAGAAGAAACATTTTTAAATGTTTTACAAGGAAATAATAACACAAATACTGATAAAATCAATGTTGCTATTGTCAATTTAGATATGCATATAAAATATATGGAACATTTATTAAATATTAGAAAATGGTTAGCTTCTGAAAGCTTTACAATAGCAGATATAGCTGCTGCTATGCAATTATCTGTAATTGATTATCTTGGTTATATAGATTGGAATAAATACTTAAAACTTAAAGAATGGTATATGCCAATTAAATCTAAACAAGGTTTTAGAAATTTATTATATGAAAAGATAGCTGGCTTTAAAGAATCAGTATATTATCCAGAATTAGATTTTTAGATGAATATTAAAAATTTTATAAAATCAAAATTACCAACTAAGTTATTTGATAGATTTGTATTAATAGTATTGTTACCAATGTTTTTAATGCAATCAATATCTTTATATATATTTTTTCATAGATATTTGAATAGAACTTTAAAACAAAATATTAATGTTTTTAGTACTGAAATATTTATTCTAAATGATACTTTTGAAAAATATACAAAATTTGAGAATAATTATAATTTAATAATTAAAAATTTAAATGTGTTCAATAATATCAAAATTGATTTTAAAAAAAATA
>CATOJU010000164.1 GCA_951800555.1 uncultured Rickettsiales bacterium
GGAATTGATAAAATGAATAAATTTTTTAAGAAAATTCAAAATTATTTAGGATTATTTGGTATAAAATTTATAATTTTTATAACAAAAATTTTACCTATTTGTATTACAAGTTTTATTTTTGGTAATTTAGCTGTTTTGCTTTGCCCTTTTATTCCTACAACATATTTGGTTTTAAAAAATTTAAAATATACAATGCCAGAAAAAAATTTACTGGAAAGATATAAAATTATGTTTGGTGTATGGTATAATTTAGGACGATTTGCTGGTGAATACTTTTATATTCATAATATGAAAAAAGATAAAATTTTTAAATATGTATATATTAGTGAGGAAACAAAAAAAATTATTGAAGAAATAAAAAATAATAAAAGTGGAAGTTTATTATTTTCAGGACATATTTCAAATTGGGAAGCTGGATTGAGAGCTTTAAATGACAGTGGTATTAAACTAAATGTAGTATTTAGACGTTTAAATAATGAGCTAATAGAACCAAAATATAGTAGTGATTATAGGGAAAAAATTGGAATTAAGATGATAGCTAAACAGGATGGAGCAGGATTTAAAATGGTAAAAGCTTTAAAAAATAATGAAACTGTTCTTTTATTAGTTGACCAAAGAGATTCTATGAATGGTACTTTGATTAATTTCTTTGGGAAAAAAGCTTATACAAATGGAACTTTATATACTTTGGCTAAAAAAATGAATATTCCTATTTATGCTGCTAGAACCATTAGAAAAAATGGTCTTGTAAATTTTGAAGTAAAAATTGAAAAGATTGAAT
Source organism: uncultured Rickettsiales bacterium (assembly GCA_951800555.1). GTDB lineage: Bacteria > Pseudomonadota > Alphaproteobacteria > Rickettsiales > UBA1997 > CATOJU01. Next base: position 782 of record CATOJU010000164.1, read on the forward strand.
TTGATAACAATATAGAAGAATCCAAATTTTTGCAAAAAATGAATGATATTTTAGAAAAATGGATTAGAGAATATCCAGAACAATGGTTTTGGGTACACAATAGATGGAAAGAAAACAGCGAAGTTGGTAATTCAAAAATTTTAATAGATTAATACCAACTCCTTTTTTTGAAAAACTTAAAAAATTATTTTTCCTCTTAAAGTTCTTAAATTAGCGTCAATAATTTTTACTTTAATTATATCTCCATTATTTAATTTTTTTTCACTATTTACAAGTACTGCTTGTAAATATGGGGTTCTACCAAAAAATAAATTATTATCATTTTCACAAGTATTTTCAATTAAAATTTCCATATTTTTACCAATACAATTTCTATTAAATTCTATCTGTTGTTGATCTAAAATACTTTGCAATTTTACCAATCTTTCTGCTTTTATTTCTTCTGGTATTTGATTTGGCATTTTAATCCCCACCGTATTTGGCCTTGGGCTATACTTAAAAGAAAATGAAGAAGCATATTTTATTTTTTCTGCTAAATCTATTGTTTCTAAAAATTGCTCTTCCGTCTCTCCAGCGAATCCAACTATAAAATCTGACGATAAAGCAACATCTGGAACATATTTTCTAATTTTTTCAACTATTTCTATATACGTTTCTTTATTATATTTTCTATTCATAGATTTTAGAACCGCATTTGATCCTGACTGTACTGGTAAATGTATAAAAGGCATTAACTTTTTTAAATCCCTATGGGCAAAAATCATATCATCATTAAATTGGGATGGATAACTGGTAGTGTACCTAATTCTTTCAATTCCATCAATATCATTTATAAAGTATATTAATTCTGCTAAAGATGTAATTTTTCCATTTTTATTTTTTCCGTTATAGTTATCTACATTTTGACCTAATAAAGTAATTTCTTTTACACCGGCATCTCTTAAAATTTTTGCTTCTTCAATAATTTCTTCTGGTGATCTTGAATATTCCCTACCTCTTGTATATGGAACAACACAATAGGAACAAAATTTATCACAACCAGCTTGTACTGCAATATTATCGCTAACACCTTTAATTTTTCTAACATTCGGTAAAGATGCAAATTTTTCTGATGTTTTAAAATCTATATCTATTAAATATTTTTTTTCAAATTTATTTTGTTCTTCAACTTCCTTCACCATTTCACCTATTTTATGGTATGATTCTGCTCCAATAACTATATCAACAATAGGCATTCTTTTAAAGATATTATCGCCCTCAGCCTTAGCCACACAGCCAGCGACTACTACTATTAAATATTTTCCTTTGTCAATTTTTTCTTGTTTTATAGATTTTATTTTGCCTAATTCTGAAAATATTTTTTCACTAGCTTTTTCCCTTATATGGCAGGTATTCATAATAAAAACATCAGCTTCTTCAATATTTTCTGTTATTTTATAACCATCTAAAAATAAAATATCTGCCATCCTGCTAGAATCATAAACATTCATTTGGCAGCCAAAAGTTTTAATAAATAATTTTTTCATTTATATTATAAATAAATATTGATATAATTATTATTTTATATTAAAAAATTAATTACAAGCAATATAATAAAAATTTTATTTTTTTTAATATACA
>CATOJU010000165.1 GCA_951800555.1 uncultured Rickettsiales bacterium
AATATTCTTAAGGACATTTCTTTTGAAAAAATGATATGAAAGCATTTTATAAAATCATTTTTGTTTGAACAATTATCTATTTGAAAATTTCAATGATTCATTGAATTTTTATATAATCAAAATATTTCAATTTCTTTTAAAAGCTTATAGGTATTACTGTGATTTAGGTTTCGGTTTACGAAGAAAATCAAAAAATGATTTTCTTTGTATAGGATACTCTTGTATATCCTCTATTGATGAAAAGTTATCAGAAAACTGATCAAGTTTAATTTTGACTCCTATATCAAGTTCCAATAAGAATTGGGAATAAGATAAAAGAGTTGTCAAGCTGCCAGAAGCATCTAAAAGATCTGAATCATGTTCACATTGAATATATTCAAGCAAAAATTGTAAATTCGAAATCATATGAGGAGGATTTGAGTAAGCCAAGAAAGCTATTGAAGTTGTAAATGTTTCATCAGCGCCAAAAGAAGGGCAAACATCTAAAGTGACATAATTTAGGATATGAAAAATGTAATATATTTTCGAAAGAAAATTTAAAGTAGCAGAAGATGGTAAAATTACTTTTGTTGATGTTGGATTTGAAAATGTTTATGGAGGTTTTGAAGAAGAATTAGGTGTAAGTGGAGAAATAATAAATTGGGAACGCGATTGTGAAAATAAAGCAATTTGTCCTTGTGTTATAGGACACACTCCAAAAACAAATAAAATAGAGCTCAAAGGAAATGGTAAATGTTTAGATATAGATGACCTTAAAAGTGCTGGTTATAGAAAAAATGAAAGTTGTGCCACAATTACTAATCTTAATATAGAAACTGGAAAAGTTAGTCATTCTAGTTTTATTGTTGAAAGATCAGAAGATAAGAGTATAGGCGATGCTTTTGAAAAAAATATAGAAGGTCATAAAGCAACAACATTAGAAAATTTTAAATTACCAGAAAACGTTCTAAAAGAAAAACAATTATTAAATATGTTTTTAGAGGTTGTAAATAAACCAGAAAACATTGAAAATAAAACAAATATAATGAATAAATATAATGAAATTGTGAATTTAAAAGAAGAGTATAATAGAAAAAAAGAAGAGTATGAAGAATCATATAATAATTTTATGTACGGTGGAAAAAATGGACAAAAAAGTATAGAAGAAGCGGAAAAAAGATCGCAAATAGCAGAAAAAGAATTTAAATCAATAGAATATTATTTAAACCAAATAGATCAAGCTAAAACTGTTGAAGAAAAAATGGCTATAATGGATAAATATAACAAAATCAAAGCAGAAAGATTATCAAAAAAAGAGAAAGAAAACTATGAAGTAGGAAATTTTAACGATATTTTTGATGAGGCAGAAAAGGAAGCTGAAGAATACGCTGAGTTAGTGAAAAACACAAATGAAGAAATAAATAATCAAGCAAAACAAAATGAAGATTATGATAGAACTTATGAAGATTATTACAATAAAAAATCAGAATTAGAAAAAAGAAAAGAAAAAACTAAACAAGAAATGAAAAATGGATTTGAAAATTTTCTAGATGCAGGTAAAAATATTCTTAATGCTATTGACGAAAAAAATACCCAAAATAAAGAAAATGAAAAAGGATTAGTTGATAATCTCAAAGATACAATTGATAAAAAATTTCCGTCTACATCAAAAGAAACTCAAGATAAAGAAGATACAACAGCAAAAAAACAAGAATTATCATTTGCAAAAGAAATCAGAGATAGGGCCGCTGGTATTTCTATTCAAAATACTGAAGAAAAAGAGAAAAAAACAATATTAAAAAGAGCAAAAACAATGGATGACTTAAATAATATGAGTGAGGAAGAAAAAAAAGCCTTATTTGAAAGAGGAAAAAAGGGATTAGAAGAAAGACAAAAAAGAGAACCAATTGGAAATCTTATGAAAGATGCCGATAAAAAAATACTTAACCAAATGACTAACCTTAAAGTACCAACAACAGAAAATAAAAAGGATGATTCAAATAAAGAAAAAACAAAAGATATTAAAAGATCATTTAGTTTAAATGATATTAAAAAGAAAAAAAATATATTGAATTTTATAGGAGAAGATGTAAATAATCTTTTTGAGAATCATAATAAAATTGAATCAGGTAGTAATAAAATTGAAAAACTAAAAAAGAGACAAAGTGAACTTAGAGATAAATTAGAAAATTCTGAACATAGTAAAAGTAGTCAAAAAATACAAGAATATAAAAAAGAATTAGAAAAATTAGAAAATTTAAAAAAATCAAAAGAAAAAAAAGGAGAAGTAGATTATGATCTTGATTACGACATTTCAAAATTAAAAACTAAAATGGAGAAAGAAAATAAAAAAATAGCAAAAAATAATAAAAAAATATCAAATAAAATAAATAAAAAAGATAATAA
>CATOJU010000166.1 GCA_951800555.1 uncultured Rickettsiales bacterium
TATAGGAATTTTTTTATGTTATAGGTTGAATGTAAAAATTAACTTGAAAAAAATATTTTTTAACATATCATAAAAAACATAAAATTATAAAATCGCAAATGAAAATAATTGAGTTAGTGAAAAAAAGAATTTTAATTTGGGGCTATGGTCTAGAAGGAAAATCTGCCGCAAATTTATTAATAAAGAAAGGTATAAAAAATAAAATTTTGGTTGCTACTGCAGATGAGGTTGATATTAATGATAAAAATATTGAGTTTATTTTAGAAAGTGATATTTTAAATTATATTGATAAAATTGATATTGTTATAAAATCATCGGGTGTTTCTTCCTATAAAAAAGAGATAGAAATTTTAAAAAAAAATAATATAAAAGTAACAACTATTTTAAATATTTTACTTGCAGAATTAGAAGATCATAAAAATACAAAAACTATTGGAATTACAGGAACAAAAGGGAAGAGTACAACCGCATCAATATGCAATCATATTTTGCAAAATTTGGGTTATAAATCTATTTTACTTGGAAATATTGGAATTTCATTTTTAGATGTAATTGATAATATTGATGATTATAATTATATTGTTTTAGAATTATCGAGTTATCAAGTTAAAGAATTGAGCTTTTATTTAGATTATTCAATAATTCTAAATCTTTTTCCAGAACATATAGATTGGCACATTAATCATAAAAATTATTTTAAAGATAAATTAAATATTGTTAAATATGCCAAAAATCCAGTAATTAATGCTAACGATATTAATATTAATAAATATTTAACAGAAAAAAAAGAAAATTATTCATATTTTAATACAAAAAAAGGTTTTTATGTAGAAAATAATTATATTTTTAGTGAAAATAAAGAAATTTTTGATATTAATTCAATAGATAATATAAAAGGTAGTCATATTTTTGGAAATATTTGTGCTATTTTGGAGTTTTTAAAAAAAGAAAATATAAATATTATAAATGCTTTAAATACATTAAAAACGTTTAAAACTTTAAACCACAGATTGGAAATTTTTTACAATAATAAAGAAACGAATACAATTTTTGTGGATGATAGTATATCAACAATACCAGAAGCTACAATTGAAGCTTTAAAAACATTTGGTAATAATGAAATATTCTTAATTTTAGGTGGTTTTGATAGGGAACAAAATTATAATAAATTAGTCGAATTTATTAATGATAAATCGAATGTAGTAAAAATATTTTTGATAGGGCCTACTGGTATAAGGTTGAAAAAATTATTTGAAAACGATGATAAAAAAAATATTGAAGTTAAATATTTTGAAAATTTAGAAGAATTGGTAAAATCAATAAAATCTAATGATTTAACTAATAAAACAGTTTTATTATCTCCTGCATCTCCTAGTTATGGTATATTTAAGAATTTTGAAGAAAGAGGAGATAAATTTCAATATTTGATGAAATAGGATTTATATTAATAGAAAAAAGTAAATAAAATTATGCGTGATATATGGAATCCTTGGCACGGGTGCAATAAAAAAAGTGAAGGTTGTGCTAATTGTTATATGTATTATCTTGATAAACAAAGAAATAAAGATGGATCTAACATATTTCGTGTAAAAAATAATTTTAATTATCCAATTCAAAAAGATAAACAAGGTAATTATAAAATTAAAAGTGGAGAATTTTTAAGAGTTTGTATGACTTCCGATTTTTTTCTTGAAGAAGCTGATAATTGGAGAAATGAGGCGTGGAATATAATGAAAATTCGTAAAGATATCGTTTTTATTATTATAACAAAAAGGCCAGAAAGAGTTGAAAAATGTTTACCTAAATGGGATAATTTTAATAATATTTGGTTTCATGTGACTTGTGAAAATCAAAAAAGGGCGGAAGAAAGAATACCTATTTTACTAAATTTACCATTTAAACATAAAGGGATTATGGTAGCTCCATTTATAGAAGAAGTAAATTTAAAGAAATATTTATTAAAAGAACAAATTGAAAATGTATGGTGTGGTGGTGAAAATTATGATGGTTGCAGACCATTATATTATGAATGGGTAAAAAAATTGTCAGATGAATGTAAAGAAAATGATGTTTCTTTTAAATTTTTTGAGACTGGAAACTTTTTTGTGAAAGATGGTAAAAGATTATCTGTAATAAATAAATTGCAACAAATGGAATTTGCCTATAAATTTAATTTAAATTATAAAAGTTCTAAACCACAGATATTTGATGTTCCTAAATATGGAGAAAATTTTGAAAATAATTTGTTTGGAAAGTTTGAAGTTATAAAAGAGTATAAAGAGCATTGTAAATATTGTTCACAAAGGGAATATTGTATTGGATGTTCTAAGTGTGGTAAATGTGAAAAATAAATTATCATAAATATTAATATTATATACTAATAT
>CATOJU010000167.1 GCA_951800555.1 uncultured Rickettsiales bacterium
ATAATAAATTTTTTAAAAGTCAATAGGTTTTGATAAAAATTTTTAAATTTAAATTTAACTTGAATTTTCAATGTATTTTAAATATAAAGAGTATATTTTTTAAAAAATTTTTTTTAAAATTTATTCTATTTTATATTCAAATCCAGAATCTTTTATTAATTTTATCGTATCATCTATATTTTGCCCATTGGTAGTCAAATAACCTGAAGCAAATATTGAATTTACAACCTTAAACATTACATTTTGTTTATCTTTTATATAAATTTCTCTACCAGCGGCGCATCTAACATCTGCCTGTGGGTTTAATAATCTTGTAAGACATAACACTTTTATACAATATTCTGGTGTTAACTTTTCAAGATTTTGTTTTTCTAATGGAGTTCCTTTTATAGGAATTAAAAAATTTATAGGAACAGATTTTGGATTTATTTTTTTAATATCTAATAACATATCTATAATATCATCTTCATTTTCGCTAAGCCCTATTATTCCGCCACAACACATTTCAAAACCAACTTCTTGAAACATTTTAATATTATTTATTCTTTCTTCATAGGTATGGGTACTACATATATTTTTATAATTATTTTTTCCTGTATTAAGATTATGATTTATTCTATTTACTCCAGCTTCTTTTAATTTTATTGCCTGTTCTCTTGTTAAAAAACCAATAGAACAACAAATATCTGTTTTAATTTCTGCTTTTAATTTTTTTATGTATTCACAAAAATTATCTATTTGTTTATCGTTAAATTTTATACCACTTAAACCTATGCAGTGTCTTGCTACTTGTTTATTTTTGCCTATATTCCCATTTAATAATAGTTTGTCAAAATCTATTAAATTATACTTCTCAATATTTGCTTTCGAAACACAAGATTGGGCACAATATTTACAATCTTGATTACAATTTCCACTTTTTGCATTACTTAAAATTTGGACTTCGACTAAATTGCCTTTATATTTTTTTCTAATTTCATATACTGTATCAATTAATTCATAAAAGTCTTTGTCTGGAAAGTTTAAAATATATTTGCATTCGTCCCTGTTCAGAAATTCGTTGTTTAATGATTTATTTTTTATTTCGTTTAAATTCATATTAAATTAATTTTTAATTGTAGTAATTATAATAACAAAAAATAGTTTTTCAAGGAGTAATTGGTTTATAAAAATAGTATATTTGTTTGCTATTCTTTCGTTATATTTATATATAAAATAAAAATTTTTGTAAAAATAAACTTAAATTGTTTTAATTGACTAAATATTTATAATTTTTAATTCTCTTTTTATTTATGTTTCATATTTTACTTGATATTAAATAAATTATTTATAACATAATTACACTAATATATACTAAAAAAAATGAAAATAGACTATAAACTGGCAGACCAAACAATAAAAAATTTAATAAACAGCAAATATAAATGTGTTTTACTTTACGGAGAAAGTAATTCAGCAGTAGAAACAAAATATTCTTCTATTTTAGATATATATAAAAAATATGGTTATGAAATTTCAGATATTTCCCCAGATAGATTAAAGGAAAATGAGAATTTATTAGCAGAAGAATTTTCTGCAATTTCAATGTTTGCTAGTAACACTCTTTACACCTTAAAACTTTTAGAAAATGAAAATAATTTTACAAAAGTAATAGAAAATTTATTTAAAAATAACGATGTAAGTAAAAGTGAAAATTTTTTAGTTGTGACTGCTGGTAATCTAGAAATTACATCATCTTTAAGGAAATATGCTGAGAAATGTGAATTTATAGCTTGTATAGCTTGCTATGCTGATGATAAAAATATTGGTGCTTTTATAGGAATAAAATTAAGGGAATACGGCTTTAATTTTAATACAGATGTAACGAAATATTTAATTGAAAATATAGGAAATAATAATCTAATTATAGAAAATGAAATTAAAAAAATAGATTTATATAAAGGGAATGATAGAAATTTGACTCTTGAAGATGTAAAAAAATGCGTAAATGATGTTGCACAAACTAATTATAATGATTTTTGCAATAGTTTTTGTTCTTTTGAGAAAAATAAAACTATAAAAATTTTAAATAAATTAACTCAAGAAAATGTTGAATTGATTGTAATTATAAGAATGATGATTAGATATTTTTTACAATTACAAAAAATACGTTTTATGTTTGATAATGGGGAACAATTAGATGAAATTTTAAAGAAAGAAAAAATTTTTTGGAAACAACAAAGTTTTGTTAAAATCCATATACAAAAATGGAATTTAAATAAAATAAACTTAATGTTGGAAAAATTAATTGATATTGAAAAAATTGTTAAATTTAGTAATAACAAAACTGAATTTGAAAATTTTATATTAAAAAGTTTTATGTATTTTGAGAAAAAATAG
>CATOJU010000168.1 GCA_951800555.1 uncultured Rickettsiales bacterium
AAACTATTTTTTAGTAAAAAGTAATTTGATAAAATTAAGGGAAATAAAATTAAAAATTGAAATAGGAAGATTGAAAAAATTACAAAATACTGTGGGAAAAGATAATAAAACATTAGATCAAGAATTAAAAAATCTTAAGGAATTACTTGATGATACAAGATTAGCTACAACAACCTACAATGATAAAAATATGGCCGAAAATTTGTTTGTTAAGAATATTGAAATATATAATAAAAAAGAAGAATATTTAAGGAATTTTGGAAAGAGAATTGAAGAAATTAATAAAAAAGTTCAGGAAGAACAAAAAATAAGGGATCAACTTAAAAAAGTTTTTCAAGATAAAATCAAAAAAGCAAATAAAAACAAAAAAGGATTTAAAGTATTAATGAATAAAAAAGAATTTGATGAATTTTTAAAAGATATAAAAAATTTACATGAAAACACTGAGAATTTTGAAGAAATTAATAAAAAACTTGATAAGATTAAACAAAGAATAAAAAAAGCTCCTTTTAAAAAGAATAAACTTTATATGGATGAAGAAGATAAAAAATATCTTGATTATTTAGTTGGTGCAACGGCTGATTTTGAAGATGATAAAAATAAAGATAGGGAACATACTTACTGATAATTTTTTATTATAGAAATATTCCAATATGCTCTACATTGAGATTGTTTATTATTTTTATAATTCTACAATAGCGATTCCTATATAATAAGTTGTTATTGTAGAATTTTATAAAAAATATAGAAAACAGCGCAATCTAAATCAATTATCTAGAAAATCCTTTATTTTTAGCAAATCATTCCAAGCATCCCTTTTTTTTGCTTGATTTTTCATTAAAAAATTTGGCCCATAAACTCCAGTAACTTTTATATTCCCTTGTAAATAACAATTAGTATAATCAAAAAATTTACCATGTAAACTTATAAGTGTTTTATTTTCTTCAAATATTGATGAAATTGCATAACTACCCATAAAAATTATTAATTTAGGTTTAATTATAGCTATTATTTTTTCAACAAAAGGTTTACATAAATTTAGTTCTTCTTTTATAGGATTTCTATTGCCAGGAAGTCTCCAAAAAAATGAATTCAACAAGCAATAATCATTTTCTTCTAGATTTATAGCTTTCATCATATTCTTTAAAAGAATACCGGTTTTTCCACTAAATATATCTCCATTTATATCGTCTTCATCATTTGGCAAATCATTGATTATTAAGATATTTGCTTTTGTATTGCCATTTAAAATAACAGTTGAAGAAGCGGTTTTTATAAAATTTTTATAAATATCTAACTCTAAAATATTTTTTAATATATCTTCTATATTATTTATTTTATCTGCTAAATCTCTACTCTTTGTACTATGTACAAAATTAAGTTCTTTTATTTCCTCTTGTTGCCTAGCTAAGGCTCTAACAACTAAACCAGTATTTCTTTTATCTACAACTGGCTTTTCAAATTTATATTGAAAATCAAAATTATTTTCTTCTATATCATTATAAAAAAGATCGGTTATACCATTTGCTATAAACCATTCAAGTAAAATTTTTAAATCTTCTTGCATTTTCAACGTAAAATTTATTCGTGGCTAAATATATCCATATCAAGCCAACCTTTTAAATCTAAATCAACTCTAGTGGGTAAAAATTTTAAACATTCGTCTAAAAGATATTTTCTACCTTCGTTTTTTAAAATAATTTCTAATTTTTCTTTTATTTTATGTAAATAAAGTACATCATTAGAAGCATATATTAGTTGTTCTTCGCTTATGCTGTCACCACCCCAATAGGAACTCTGCTCTTTTTTTGATATATCAATATTAAAAAATTCTTTAATTAATACTTTTAAACCGTGAGCACTTGTATAGGTTCTTGCTATTTTTGAAGCAATTTTTGTACAATAAATATTTTTTACTTTTATATTAAAGGTTTTTTCTAAAATTGCCATATCAAATCTTGCATAATGAAATATTTTTAAAATTTTTTCATCGGTTAATAGTTTTATTAAATTTGGTGCATTATAATTACTTTTACTGTCAAAGTGGACTAAATGTGCTATTCCATCACCAGATGAAAGTTGTACTAAACATAATCTATCTCTAAAATTATTTAGCCCTAAAGTTTCAGTATCTATTGCTATTTCATTTCCTAGTTCTAAGTTTTTTGGTAAATCATTTTTGTAATACTTAAAAGTCATTTCTATTTATAGATTTTTTATAAAATTGATATAATTTTATAATTTAATTTATTTAATTCAACTTTTTTTTTAGTATTTATAGCATATTTACTAATTATTAATTGAAAATGAAGATGTTCAGAAGATGTAAAGTAGTTAAAAAAAGTTAGTAGTAAATAAAAAAGTATAGTTC
>CATOJU010000169.1 GCA_951800555.1 uncultured Rickettsiales bacterium
TTTATACATAATTGATTGTTTTTTTCATAAAATAATAAAAAAAATAAAATATAACCAAAATTTATTAGATTAAATCTTATAAATATATTAAACAAAGAATTATCTTTTTTTATTAGAAAATTTACAGAATTATATACAATAATTAAAGTTGAAATCATTAAAATTATGTATTTTATAAAATCTAAATTGAATAATGTTTTGTTTCCTAAAATAAAAAATATAAATTCATATATTAAATATAAACCTATAGCAACATTTACAAAAATATTTGATATGGATAAAAAATTTATACCAACTTTATCTGTATTATGATATTTACTGGTATTTGTTAGAAAAAATTTAATTACTATAGAAAATAAAAATAAAAGAAACATTAATAATACTTCATAATGTTCTTGTAAATTTAAAGAAACCATTTGTTGCTTTATATCTAAAATATTTGATGTTCCAAAATAAATCGTAATATAAAATATTGTTAAGGCACTTAAAATTGAACCAAAAATATTATCTGTGAAAAATTTATAGGAAATTATATTTAAATTATTTTTGTTGTATATTGAAATTGTTACATAAATACTTAAAGAATAAATCTCTAAAAATATAAATAAATTAAAAATATTATAGGTAAAAATTATACCAACAATTGAAAATAAATGTATTAAATATATTGAAAAAAAATATTTTATACTATTATGATTCAAATTTTTATTTAATAATATTGTATTAATATAATTCATAAAACCAATAAAGTTACAAAGCAAAATAGATATAAAAAAGAATAAATTCTTGGCATTTATTTTAAACTCAGTACTTAAAATATTAAATTTGCTACTGCTATTAATAAAATATGTTGTATTAAAATCATCACAATTAATTAGCATTTTTAAAGCTAAAAATATCATTGTAACCATTATTATTTTTATAGCACCTACCATAAATCTTTTTTCGTAGATAAAATTAACCATAACAGAAGCTATTAGGGGTATAAAAAATAATAAATATGTATTTCTTAAAAAAAGTTCATTCAGCATGGCTATTTTCTATAATATTATTAATAACAAAAATTCCAGTCAATACATTTAATATACAACTAAAAGTCATAAATGTAACAAAAGTAAACATAAAACTTTCAACTTTTAATATATATAAATTATATATAATATAGAATAAAATTATATTGTAACTAAATGCTAATACTATTATTTTTACAATTGGTTTTACTGTAAATAAAAATATAAAAATTAGTATAAAAAATAAAAGTAAAAATAATAAACACAAATAAGTTATTAAAATATTCATATATTACCTCTATAATAATTTATTCAAAAAATGTATTAAAAAGCATAAAAATATAAATAAAATAGGACCTAAATATTTATTGATAGAAATAATTGTTCTAACATCAATTTTTCCAAACCTTAAATAAAATAAAATATATGAAATTATCATTGAAATAAAACAATTAAATATAGCTAAAAATCCTATTTGATCTATATAAAATATACAACTAAATGAATATAATAGCAAAAATGGTATTATAAAGCTAATTATTACCTTTAATATTATATCTCCTCTCATTTTACATTTTTTTTTTATTTGTAATAAAGAAAACTACTATAACTATACTTATATAAAGTATAATTAAAAGATTGTAATTAAGAAAAATATTATTTTTTTCAATAAATGCTATATTTCTTGTAAATACAATAAATTTTTGTTCATTTATATTAAATATTTCTTTTTTTTCTAAACTATCTTTTGTTTTTTTATAATATTTATTAGTAGCTAAAATATTTGTTTTGTTGATAGAAATATTATTAAACAAATCTTTCTTTTTATTTATAGACTTAAAAATAAAACATATCATAACAAAACTTGTTATAAAAATAGTAATGGTTATTAAATTTTTTATATCGTTTCCTTCTATAAAATTAGAACTTAAATTATCCTGACTCATATCAACATAAATATAAAAAATTGCTACCACAAGCATAAAAATTATATTTAGCAAAACTATCGTTAAAAAACTATATTCATTTTTAATTATTATTGAATAGTTAAAAATATTTACAAATCCAGATATAAAAAATATAAAAAATTTTGATGTTATATTTTTAGCAAATAATATAAAAGCTATATACAATAATCCCATCATTGCTAAAAAAAATATATCTAAACTATTTACTAAAATTTCAATCACAATTATTAATCCCCTGCATATTTAAGTAATTTTGTAATTTTTCTTCGGTATCAATAACAACTATATTAATAGATTTATAGTCATCATTACTACTTTTATCTTCATTAAATAATATGTCTTTTACATTACAAACATTTTTTAAATCTTCAATAACACCACTA
>CATOJU010000170.1 GCA_951800555.1 uncultured Rickettsiales bacterium
AATTGGGTATTTAGAATTTTAAAATTATTTATTATTAGTTTTAATATTTTATATAGATATAAAGGTAAAAACTAAAAAAAATTTTTTAAGTTAAAAGTAATTCATTGTTCATTTATTATTTTTACAAAACTACTTAATATTATTTTTTCACCATAGTTTTTAAAAAATATGGTTAATTTATCGCCATCTTCGTTTTTTATGTATCCTTCTCCAAATTTTTTATGTATACATTTTTTCAATAAAGAATTGTCATTTTTTCTAGAACTATTATCAATATATAATTCATTGTTTTTATTTGATAAAAAATAATTGTTATAATATTTATCAAGGGATCTATCTATATATTCTACACAATTGTCTGGTAATTCTTTTATAAACTGAGAAGCTTCTGTTGCTATTATTGAATCACATCTATTATATATATATTTGGAATAAGTAATATATAATCTAAATCTAGCTCTTGTTATTGCAACATAGGCTAATCGTCTTTCTTCTTCAATATCTTTAAAATCATTGGATCCATAAAATGGAAAAGTCCCTTCTTGCCAATTTGGTAAAAAAACTGTATTAAATTCAAGACCTTTTGCAGAATGTATAGTTATAATATTTACACCATCTTCATTATTTTTATCATTTGCAATAATTTTTGATTCTAAATATTGTAGAAAATCATCAATTTTATTAAAATTATCTAATATATTTAATAATTCTTCTAAATTTTCGATTTTATTTTCTGCTTCAAGAACTTTACCATTCTTAAACTGATATTTAAAATTTGTATCTAATAAAATTATTTCCATTAATTTTTTTAAATTATTGTTGGCTTCTTTTTTCTTCCATTTATCTATCATTCCAATAAAATTAATAAGATTTTCTATACTATTATTTCTGGAACTATTATCACAAATAATTTTTGCACTTTCAAAAAAACTTATATTTTTATCCAATGCTAAATCTTTAATTTTTTTAATAATTGCAAAACTAATGTATCTATATGGAACATTTATAATTCTTTCAAAAACCTCATTGTCTTTTGGATTATTTACAAGCTTTAAATATGATATACAATCTTGTACTTCTTTAATTTCATAAAATTTTTGTCCGCCAATTACTTTATAGGGTATATTATATTTTAAAAAAACATTTTCAAAAATCGATATTTGATTATTTGCTCTAACAAGAATTCCTATATCTTTATAATTATTTATTTTTTGTTGTTCTTTTAATTTTTCGATTTCTGTTGCTATTATGGTGATTTCTTGTTTTATATTGCTACATTTTATTACTTTTACTTTTTCATTATTATCATTATCACTAGGATATGATTTTTTACTATGCCTATCTTTATTATTTAATATTAAATAGTTTGCAGTATCTAATATATTTTTGGTTGATCTATAGTTTTTTTCAAGTTTTAAAATTTTTGCTTTTTTATAATCTTTTTTAAATTGTAATATATTTCTAACTTCTGCTCCTCTCCATTTGTAAATTGATTGATCATCATCACCAACACAAGTAATGTTAACATTTCTATCATTATTAACGTTACTAATCATTTGCAACCATAAAGATTGCATAAAATTTGTATCTTGATATTCATCTACTAGAATATATTTAAACTTTTGATTATAATATTTTTTAATTTCCTTATGTTCCTCGAATAACTTTATATTTAAAGATAATAAATCATTAAAATCACAACTGTTAATTTCTTTTAGTTTTTTTTGATATAAATTATATACTTCTTCAAATTTATATAATAAAAAATTATCATCTTTTAAAATATTGTTTTTTACTTTTCCTATAGCATTATTATAATCTTTTGGGTCAAATTCTCCAAAATTAATTCCTAAACTTTTTACGATTTGTTTTATTATATTTAATTGATTATTTTGGTCTATTATTTTAAATTCTCTATCTAATTGTACTAAATCTCCGTATTTTCTTAAAATTCTGGCAGCTATTGAATGAAAAGTACTGACCCACATAGAATTTACGTCTAAATTTTTAATTACAGATGCAATTCTATTTTTCATTTCATTTGCAGCTTTATTTGTAAAAGTTACAGCTAAAATTTCTGTAGGATATGCAATATTTGTTTTTATTAAATATTCTATTTTTGATATCAAAACTTTTGTTTTACCTGTACCAGCTCCAGCTAATATTAATAACGGTCCATTATTATAAAGTACTGCTTTCAACTGCTCTTTATTCAAATCTTTTAATATTTCCTGCATTTTTTGCAAATTTTCTTAATTCTTGTTTTTTAATCATTTTTTTCATTCAGTTTTTCTTTATTTTAAATTATAATATTTTTCTATGTTATAAATTTTTATTCTTCCAT
>CATOJU010000171.1 GCA_951800555.1 uncultured Rickettsiales bacterium
AAATTATTGAAATTAAATATTAAAAAATTAAAATATTTTTATTAAATTATATTTTATAGGGGATTTATGAGAAGAATTTATTTTTTAATATTTTGTTTTGCATTAATAAATTGCAGCACAAGTAAACCATCAAATTTTTACAATATAATTGCAGTAAAAAACAATAATATTGAAATTAAAAGTGATAAAAAAATTATTATAGGAATAAAACAAGTAGCTATTCCAAATTATTTAAGCCGTCCACAAATAATTACTGTAAAAAATGGTTCAGAGTTTACTGTTTCTGAGACAAATAGATGGTTAGAATCTCTACAATATTCAATTCAAAGAGCTGTTGCAGATAATATATCTAATTATAATAAAAACTTTACTGCAAAATCTATTAATTTTGAAAAAGATAATTTTGATTACACAGTGCAAATTGAAATAAATAGATTAGATGGAAATTTTGATAGTTTTGCTGAACTTGATGCTTTTTATACAATAAAAGATAAATATAATACAATTCAAACAAAACATATAAATCTATTAAAAAAAACCTCAATAGATAAATTAAATTATTATGAATTAGTTAATAAATATAATTTGTTAATTTTAGAATTAAGTAACAAAATCATAGAAGATATTATAAATTGGTAATTAATAATTAAATTTTTTAATTTAATTACCAATTTAATAAAGCTTAAATTAAATAACAATACTTTTTATATCATTTTTATTGTTTTGTTCTTCAATATCAAATAAACCTGAAACATCATCAAGAGTATTAACAAAATTTTCAGCTAATTTCATATCTTTTTTGTGAATTTTTGTTTTTTTACAATATATAATTTTTGCATCTCTTAAATTATTTAATTGATTTACTAGACCATTTAATATTAATTCATCTTTTAAAGTTAATTCTTTATCTTTTTTAATATTAAATTTTATTGAATTTTTAGAAAATATATTATTTATAATTTCTAATGTATAAAATTTTAATGTATTTGAACTATTTTTATTATTAAAAATAGTTTTTATCCTTAAAAGAAGATTTTTTTCCATTTTTTCTATTTCCTTTTTTTCGAAATTTAAATTTTTATTAATTATTCCTAGATCAAGAAATTCCCTACTTTTTAATTTAATCGGTTTTTTTATATGGTTATAGTCTTTTTCTGTTAATTTAAAAATTTCAGCTAATTTTTCTTTAACTTGTTCTATATTTAATCTTTTTTTAGGATTTATCTCTAACATTCCTAATATCAAATCTGCTAATTTTTCTCTTGGTTCTTTCCAACCAGAATATAATTTTAATTCATATAAATCTAAATTAGTATTTTTTTTAATATTTTTTAAAATATTAATAAAATTTTTACAGTAACCAAGATAACATTCAGCCAAAGCTTGCTGATCATCTCCATATAATTTTTTATAATTTTGAATATTAGTATTATAAAAATTATCCCAACATTCATAGCGATTAGGTAAAAATAATTGAAAAAATATAACTCCCAGTGCGTATATATCTACTGCCAAAGATGGTTTAAATTTTTTTCTTTTTTTTACATCAAAATTTATTAATTCTGGAGCAAAATATCCCATAGTTCCTAATGGTTCCCTTTCTTCATTGTCTATTTCTACAATAAAACTAAAATCTCCAATTTTTACATTATTATTATGATTTAAAAATATATTTTCCGGCTTTAAATCATTATGTACTAACCCCATTTGGTGCAAATTAGAAACAATTAAAGCAAGTTTTATTGATATTCTAAATCTACTAGATTCTTCTCTTATATAATCATTATCGTAATTAATAATATCAAATAAACTACCGTGTTCCATATATTTTGATATTTGTATTGGATAATTTTTTCCATTAATTTCAACAGTGTCAGTTTTTAAAGGTTTAGCCAACCCATTAATCCCTTGTAAAAAAGACTGTTGTTTTTCTAATTCATTTTTCAAATCATCATAGCTATTTTTAACCGGATTTTTTTTACAAAAAACTTTAACAGCTTTATTACCAATTGAAAATACTTCAGCTTCACTTCCAGCACTCATATATTCAATTTCTTCATCTAATGAATAATTATCACTACTTTTAAATTTATTTTGTAAAGCAATAGCTGTACTATCTATATCTAATTCATTATTAGAATAATCAAAACTATCCTGCTCATCATATGTAAAAAAATCATTACAATCAGGGCTATCACAATAAAGTATAATATTACCATTACAATATTTTCTGTACGTCATATATATTTATGTTGTTTATAATTATTATTATATTATAAAAATTAATAAATGTCAAATTATTATGTTAAAATTAATTAATACATTTTTATTTATTTTCAT
>CATOJU010000172.1 GCA_951800555.1 uncultured Rickettsiales bacterium
AAAAAACATAATAAAAATGAGTGGAGAATATACTGAAGGAGGATTTGTATCGTATATTAATACAAATAACATTAATATTAATAATGATGCTTTTATTAGAATTTTATGTGAAGTTGGTGATATCAGAATAGTTAATTTTCTTATTAATAAATGTAATATACAAGATTACGAAAAAGAAATATTTTTTAGTGGATGTCTTGATACAATAAAACTTTTTGAAGATAGATACGAAAAAAAGAAAAGCATTACTTCCGAAGCTTTAGAAGGACTCTGTACAGCCGTTGATAATAATATTACTGCAGTTGAACACCTATTAAATAATTATGATTGGAAATATATTGATTTAATAAAAGCATATAATTTTATCAAAAATCCAAGAATAACTAAATCAATTTTTAAAGCAATTAAATCAAAACTTAAAAATAAAAAAGAAATAAAAGAATTAATAGAAGAAAAGGATGAATATGAACCAACTGCACTTCATTATGCTGTTTCAAATGAAAATCTAGAAATTGTTAAATTATTATTGGAGAATTTAAGTGAGCAAGAAAGAAAAGAATTAATAAAAGAAAAAGATAAAGGGGGACGAACAGTACTTCATTATGCTGTTTCAAATGAAAATCTAGAAATTGTTAAATTATTATTGGAGAATTTAAGTGAACAAGAAAAAAAAGAATTAATAAAAGAAAAAGATGAAATTGAACTAACAGCACTTCATTATGCTGCTGAAAATGGAAATTCAGAAATTGTTGAGTTATTATTGGAGAATTTAAGTGAGCAAGAAAGAAAAGAATTAATAAAAGAAAAAGATAAAGAGGGACGAACAGCACTTCATTATGCTACTATAAATGAAAAACCAGAAATTGTTAAATTATTATTAGAGAATTTAGATGAGCAAGAAAAAAAAGAATTAATAGGAGAAAAAGATAGAGATGGAAAAACAGCGCTTGATTATGCCTATAATAGCCCAGAAATATATAATTTTTTACAAAATCTTGAACAAAATATTGTCATAGAAGATAATAATAAACCAATAGAAGAAGAATATAATAATATTATAGCTGTAAATGATAATCTTGAAAAAAATGAGGATTTAGAGATATTTGATAAAACTTCTAAAAGTATAGATGAAATTGATGATGAACAGCAAAATAGTGAGGTTTCTGTGGAAAGAAGTAATGGTTGATTTTTTAACTTTAGAGCATTATATTTATATAAATATTAATTATTTTAATATATCACCTGCATAAAAAAATAAAATATGTTTTAATAATTAAAAAAATAATAAAATATATTTTTTAAAAATTCTAATTTTATTGTAAAATATGCTAAACTTTTAATATTTGTTTTATTAAAAATTTTTTTTAAGTAGAAAAATCAACAATATACTATATTCAGTATTGGGTTTTAAAATTCCATGTAATATTTTGGGAAAAAGAAGAAGAGTTTTTATTTTGAATTAGATAAAATTATCAATATTTCATTTTATTATTGACTTTTTTAAAAAAAATTATTATTTTAATAGAGATTTATGTTTTTTATGAAAAAAATATTAAAAAAAATGTTAAGACAGTCAAACAGAAAAATTGATGAATTAAGAGAAATTGAACTACAAACAAACATCAATAAATATGCAGAAGGTTCGTGCCTTATATATTGTGGAGATACTCAAGTAATTTGCAGTGCTACAGTCGAAGAAAAAATTCCACAATTTTTAAGAGGAAAAGGTGAAGGTTGGGTAACTGCTGAATATAATATGATTCCAAGAGCAACTGAAACAAGGGTACAAAGAGATAGAGGAGATAAAATAAATGGTAGAAGTCTGGAAATTCAAAGATTAATTGGGAGGTCTTTAAGAGCGTGTATTAATTTAAAAAAATTAGGCGAAAGACAAATTATAATTGATTGTGATGTGATACAGGCAGATGGAGGTACAAGATGCGCTTCAATAACTGGCGGGTTTGTTGCATTATATTCTGCAGTTGATTATTTGGTAAAGAAAAGAATTTTAAAAGAAAACCCAATTACTAATTTTGTTGCTGCAATATCTTGTGGAATATATAAAAATACTTGTTTGCTAGATTTTGATTATAAAGAAGATAGTAATTCCGAAACAGATGTTAATTTTGTAATAAATGATAAAAATGAAATTATTGAAGTTCAAGGAACTGCTGAAGGAAAAGCTTTTTCATTTTCTAAATTAGATGAATTATTTAATTTAGCATGTAAAGGTGCACAAGAAATTATAAAAAAAGAAAAAGAAGCTTTAGGTCTTAATTAATTATTTTAATTTTTTTTAAATTTTAATATTTTTAGTTAAATTATTTTATTATTCAGTAA
>CATOJU010000173.1 GCA_951800555.1 uncultured Rickettsiales bacterium
GAACAATAGCTTTTTTATTTCAAAAAAATTAATTTTATTAATTTTTACTGATAAAATTTCATTTATAAATTTTTTAACTTTTCTACTCAAAACAAAATCAAAATCATTATTATTCCTTGATAAAATTAGTGCTAAAATAAAGCTACTATCAAAATTAAAATCTATAAAATTACTCATGGAGTAAAAAACCTCTAAATTTTCTAGATCTAATAATTGTCCAAATATTTCTTGCAAAATACCGAAATATTGCATAACTTTTAAAGTTTTAACGCAATATTCTACATTTAAAATTTTCATAAACTCGTCTGAAATTCTCTCTTTTGAAAGATTCTTTATTAAGTGTTTATATTTTATACAAGCTTGTAAAGCTTCATACCCTGAAAATGGATTACAAAAATTATAAAATCTAAAGAATCTTAAAATTCTCAAATTATCTTCTATAATTCTACTTTCAGCATTTCCTATAAATTTAACAATTCCATTTTTTAAATCTTCAATTCCATTAAAAAAATCATAAATATTGCCGTTATAATCCATATATAAAGCATTAAAAGTAAAATCACGTCTTTTTGCATCTTCAAAATAATCATCAACAAATTCAATTTCTGCATATCTTCCGTCAGTTTTTATATCTTTTCTAAGACTTGTAATTTCTATTTTTTTGTCATTTATAATTACAGTAATTGTTCCAAATTTAATACCAGTTTTAAAATAATTTATATTATTATATTTTAAAATTTCTTCAACTTTATCTGGTCTATATTTTGTGGCCAAATCATAATCATTTATTTCTTTATTCATTAGAAAATCTCTAACACAGCCACCAACTAACATAATTTCATCACCTTCCTCAAGGAAAGTATTAAAAATATATTTTATTTCATTAGGAAAAACAAATTCTCTCATTTTTTTCTTTATAATGTTGTTTTTATAAATATTAATATAAAATTTTATCTTGGACAGGCGTGAATTATTATTTCGGAATTCTCTATTTTATTTTCAACTAGTATTTCCAAATTTTCAACTATTTCATGTGCTTTTTCAAAAGTTAAATTTTTATTTATTTCTATATATATTTGTATAAAAATTCTTTCCCCAGATTTTCTTGTTTTAAAATTGTGATAGCCTAAAACATTATTTTCGTTTTTTAAAATGTCTATAATTTTATTTTTAATTTCATCATCTATTTCCTTTGATAATATATTATTTAAAGCCTCTTTAAGAATCTCAATTGCTGGTTTAGCGACGACATAACCAATAATTATAGCTATAATAGGATCTATTAAATAGTGATTATAAACAAATCTACATACTAATATTGATATTAAAATACTACCATTCGTATAACCATCGGCTTTATAATGTGCAATTTCTCCTTTTAATATTAAAAGTTTTGATTTATTATAAACAATTTTTAAATAGTATGATATTATTATAGAAATAACTGTTGATAAAAACATTATAAAAATAGTTGATAGATCATAATTTAACATACTTTTATGTAAAATATGTTCTATTGCCTGTTTATATATAAAAAATACAGTTACTAAAACTAAAGATGATATAAAAACTGTTGCTATATCTACAATTCCATAAAATCCATATCTGTATTTTTCTGTTTTATCTTTAAGCGAATATTCATAAGCACTAAATGATATAAAAGAACCTATAAAATCAAAAAAGGAATCTACAAGTAGTGAAAATATGGCTAATGATCCGCTTAGTTTATATACAATAAATTTTGCCACTATTAATATAATGGTAAAATATATAGTGGTCCTTAATATCTTTTTTAAATTTTTCTCTTTTAAAATCACCTTATATGAATATTTATTAATAATAAATATATTATACATAAAAAAAATTGTTTTGCAAGAAAAAAATTAAAATTGTTACTGATTCACATCATTTGGGAAAAACTTTCCTAATTTTTACTTTTATATTTAAAAATATATTTCATAGGACTTAAACAGTCAATGGTTTTGTTAAAGTATATGATTTCTATAAAATAACTATTCTTTTATTAGATAAACATTCTATAAAATATATCAATTATGGCAATTACAATGATAGTGGTAGTGAAAAGAAAAATAAAAAAAAGAATAATATAAATTTAGAATAGATACTTTAACAGAAAGTCAAATAATAAATTACTATTACTAGAATACTAATATTACCACCACTAGAATAAAGAATGTATATAATTATTTTACTAATGTATTATTCAGTAGTATATTAGCCTATCAACTAAAGATAAGGATAAAGTTGGGGTAAAAAGAGGGGTGAGGGTTAATATAATATATTTATATTATATTAATATAATGAGTA
>CATOJU010000174.1 GCA_951800555.1 uncultured Rickettsiales bacterium
TGTAAATATTATATATAGTAAATAATACCTAAATTTCTACAAAAGATTTGCAATTTTTAAAAAAAGATATAAATATATTTATATATATAATTTTTTTAAATAATTATGAAGAGATTATGTTTACTTGCTGGTTATAATAAACACGGAATTATACAGGATTATGTTATTTATTATGCAGAACAAATGTCAAAAATTGCTGATGTATATTATTTGGGTGATTTTAACAAAATAGATCAAAAAGAATTAGATAGATTAAAACCATATGTAAAATATGCTGATGCATATAGACATGGCAAATATGATTTCGGTTGTTGGCAAGAATTAATAATAAATATAATAGGTTGGAATAAAGTAAAAGAATATGATGAACTTATATTTTGTAATGATTCTTGTTATGGTCCTCTTTTTTCAATTGAGGATATATTCGAAAAATTTGAAAATGATGAAGAAGCCGATGTTTTGGGATTTATAAAAAATTCTTTTAAAATGCAAACATATTTGGAAAATTTTTTTCTGGTTTTTAAAAAAAATGTAATTGCTTCAAATGTATTTAAAGATTTTTTATTATCTATAAAAAAAGAAGAATATTTTACAAATTTTGTCAGAGATTATGAAATTAATTTAAGTAAAACTTTAATTGAAAGTAATTTTAAATTAAAAGTTCTTATTGGTAATGACCATTTAGATGTTAATTATAATTGGAGAAGTTTGATAAAGTTAGGTTTCCCATTTTTTAAAATAAAAAATTTTACAAAATTTGCAAAAAAATATAAAATTGAATCAATGTTTCATTGGGATAAATTTCTTTCAAAATATACAAGTTATGATGTAAATATTATAAAAAGGCATTTAATAAGTACAAAATGCAATAATTGTAATAATTTTAATTATTTTATAAAAAGTATTACAATATATAAAATAAATAAAATTATAAAAGAATTGTTCGTAATACATATAACAAGAAGAGTTCATATTATAAAAATCTTTGGTTTTTATATTAAAAATGCTTATTTTTCTTATGAAGATGGTAATAGAATAAAATATCCGTGCATTTATTATGATAAAAATAATATAATAAAAGAACTTTAAATTTTTAATTTTTGTTATTTATTATAATATTTATATTATTTAATATTTATTTAATTTTTTAGAAGTTTATTATATTTATATAATATTTATTACTTTTTAGTCCATAATTTTATAATAATTATATATAAAAATATATACTATTTATTAGTATTTTTAATATTATTTTTAATTTTTCTGTAATTATTAATATGTTTTTTATGTTCAACATAATTTTCTGAAAAATTATGGCCACCATTTCCTTTAGCAACGAAAAATAAATATTTAGTTTTCATTGGATTTAAAACCGCTTTTATAGCTTCTTTTCCAGGATTACATATAGGTGTTGGTGGTAATCTTTTTATTTTGTATGTATTGTATGGTGAATTCTGCTTAATTAGTATATTAGTTTTTATTTCTTTTTCTTTTTTTACATTTCCAAAAGCATAACCATAAATTGCTGTTGGATCGGATTGTAATTGCATATTAATTTTTAATCTATTTATAAAAACAGATGCTACTAATGGTCTTTCGCTACTTAAACCAGTTTCTTTTTCTACTATTGATGCCAATATTAAAGCCTCTTTTTTTGTTTTAAATGGTAAATCAATATCCCTTTCTGCCCAATATTTATTGAATGCTTCTCCCATTGCTTTTTGCATTCTTTTTACTATTGATTGTCTAGTATCTCCTTTTTGAAATGTATAAGTTTCAGGTAATAGACTTCCTTCTGGAATATTATTTGGAATATCACCTGTTAAGAATTCATTGTTTTTCAATATTTCTATTATAGAATGTGTAGAAAGACCTTCAGTAATTGTTATTGTTCTATAGAAAATTTTATTATTTATTAATTTTTTTATTATTTCATCAATTGTTAAATTTTTTTCAAAAAAATATTCTCCATATCTTATATTTGATTCAAAACCAGTTCTGTATAATATTGCTATTTTTAGAAATAATTTATTTTTTACATTTAGAATATTATTAAGTTTGGTTATTATTTTATTTAGACTATCACCTTTTTCTACTAAAATATATTTGTCCTCTTGAATTTTTTTATTTAATATACCTTTTAAGTATATTGTAATTCCTAATAAGGATATTATAGATATTAATAAAAAAGTTATAAATAATTTTTTTAATATTGATAATTTTTCTTTCATACTTTTTAAAACTTTTATAAAAAAATAATATATTTAAAAATTTATTTTGCAAATTTTTAATGAAGTTATAGGT
>CATOJU010000175.1 GCA_951800555.1 uncultured Rickettsiales bacterium
TTAAAATTTAAATTGATTTTTATAAAAATAATTGCTATACAGAGTTTGTAATTATAATAAATTGGAGATTAATATGGTAAAAAAGTCTAAAAAAGAAATAGAAGAATTAAAAGCAAAAGCAGATAATGGAGATGCAGAAGCTGCCTATAATTACGGTTATTTGTTACATACTGGGTATAGTGGGGTTGATATTAATAAAAAAGAAGCATTAAAATATTATAATTTAGCTGTAAAAGGTGGAAATGATGCGAGAGCAGCCTATAATATTGCTTTAATTTTGTATTATGGTAGCAGAGAAGAAAATATAAAAGTAAATAAAAAAAAGGCAGCAAAGTTTTATAAAATAGCAGCCGATAACGATAATGAAAAAGCAATATATGAATATGCTAAAATGTTAGAAAATGGAGATGGTATAGATGTGGATAAAAAAGAGGCTGAAAAATATTATTCTAAAAATAATAATGTATTAATTAAAAAAATGAAAAATGAATTAAAAAAACAAGGATATCAAGTTGGAGATTTATTAGGAAGAGGAGGGGAAGGAACTGTTTTTTCAGCAACAGATCCAAAAGGAAAGGATATAGTAGTTAAGTTTCCTGTAACAAAAAAAGAAAGAAAGATTCTAAAAAATCAAAAAATTAAAGATAAAGAAAAAATAAATGAATATTTTAATATAATTGGTAATGGTTTTACAAAAGTGCTTAAAAGTCATAAAATTAAAATTAATGATAAAACTTATTTAGTTGAAACATATAAAAGAAGAGAAATGGATTTACAAAATAAATTAAACAAAACGATATTCTGTAAAAATAAAACAAATTTACCAATTATGCCAATAATGGCACAATTAATATTAGCTCTTGAGGCCGCTCATCTTAAAGGATTGGTTTTAGCTGATATAAAACCTGAAAATGTATTAATTAATAAAAATGGTAGATTAAAACTTTCAGATTTTGGTTTTACTAATTTTGCAAGCTATTTTAAGAAAAAAAGATCATTTTGTGGAACGCGGGTTTATATGGCAGATGAAGTGTTAAATGGTTTTTTTCATAATGGTACCAAAGATTTTTTTATTAATGAAAAAAGTGATGTTTATTCTATGGGTATTTTGTTCCTTGAAATATTCATACAAAAAAGTATTTCTAATTTTTTAGAAGAAATAAATGGAGGTGAAGAAATAGATTATGATAATTATTATGAATTTAGTGAATTAAAAAGTGATTTAGATAAAAAAATAAATTTAGATGATATAAAATTAAATGGTCTTTTCCCTGGTATTGATTTTAATGATGAAAATAAAGATAAACAGATAGAAATTAAAGAAAAAATTTTGGAAATTTTAAGAAGTATGTTAAAAAGTAATTATAAAGAAAGAAGCACAATTTTTGAAATTAAGGAAAAATTCATAGATTTAGTAAAATTTATGTCAAAAAATATTACGAAAAATAATGAAAATATAAATATAAAAAAAGATCTAAATATAGAAGATAAAGAACTAATTAAACTTGGAATTTTAAATAAAGCCAAAATAAATAAAGCTGCTAAAAAATTTAAATCTAAGTTAAATATAAAAATAAATAAAGATAATTTATCAAAAGAAGCAAAAAATTGTTTGAAAGTTTTGCAAGATTCCATTGATAAAAATGGTAATATAGGGCAAATGAATTATGATGATTTTTATTCTAATATGGAAAAATTAATAATAGCTGAAAATAGATTGGAATATTTAAATGTATTGGATAAATTAAATCATTTAGATTATTTGCGGTTTATAAATAGTAAAAATAGAGTAGAAAATATTAATAGTTTATCTTTGGAAAATTTGATTTATATAAATCCAGAAATGATTGAACATTTATTTGTTTTAGATTTAGATGAGAGAGAAGTATTTGAATTAAAGGTAGATCACGAAAAATTAATTAATGATTTAGGGCTTTATCATAATAAAAAGTATAAAAATTTAACTCATAAAGAAAAAGAAGATTTATTTATAAAATATAATGAATTAGAAGATAGAAAAAGTGATTTTAATATAAATTATAATGCTTTATGCAAAGAAAATATGCTTTCTAAATGGATAAATGTTTTATTTAAACATGCATGCAAAAATAAAGATGAATTCGCCATTAAATTTTTATTTCAAGATGAGGATATTAGAAAAATTATAAAGAATGATATTGTTAAGGGTTTCCCAATAATTTTTAAATGTAAAAATATTGAGGTAATTGAAGAAATGTTAGATTATTTAGAAG
>CATOJU010000176.1 GCA_951800555.1 uncultured Rickettsiales bacterium
TTATATATTTGTGAGAACTCATTGAATTTTTTAATTCAATTTGGATAGTAGACCCTTAATATAAATATAAGAAAACCTAAAATTCAAATTATTCAATATATTTCTGAGAAATTACATTAAATCAAAACTTTTTATATGAATTATTTGAATTAAATTTCAAATAAAATACGTTTATGAGATTAATTAAAATATTTAAAAAATTATTTTTTTCAATGCATGCGTAGTTTTCGTATTTTTCTAATTGTTAATTTAAAAATATATTATTAATATTATATATTAATATTTTTTATATACAAGAGGCAGTTGATAGAATTAGATAAATGTGTTTTATTAATAGAATGTTTGAAAATAAAACATTATTTTCTTTTATCTTTTTTTATAAAAATAATTTTCAAATTATTATATATGTTTCTGCTTTACAAAATTATATATATAAATAAAAACATTTAAATAAAGTAATTTAAAGTAATGACATCGAAATCAGTAATAATATTATTAAGTTGATATCTAAAAAACTGTAGAAAATTTTCAAATTATATTTAAAATACAACTTTTACATGATGAATACTGCATGATATCTTTGTTTAAAAAGAAAAAATTCAGTAGATTTTTTTTTTGGCACCTCTATATTAATTAAAATGCCCAATTTCATTAACAATCAATTATTCTGTGAAAATTTTTAAAAATTTTCGTTAATTCTGAAATAAATGGGCATTCTTTTTATTATAAAAAAATATTAAAAATAAAATTAAATGGTGTTTTTAGGGAAGCCCGTTGATTCCAAAAGATTCGAGATTTGATGAATAATTGATTTATCTCAGAATTTTCTGTGGTTTATTTATTATCTCATTTAATTTTGAAAGTTTTATTTTTTTTAAATTCATCAATAAATGTTAGACATATTATTAATCATTCACTATATTTTGGGGATTAGACAAAAAAACCAATTCAATTTTTACGTAAGTATTCAATTTTTTATTTTTGAGAAGGTACTTTTGTCCATATAAAATTTGATTGGACAAAAACACTAGTTTTTAATTCAATTTGAAATTTGAATTGGACAAAAATACCCAAAAAAATTTGAATGATAAAATAATTGAAATTAAAATTAAAATTCAACAAAAAATAAAAACTAAATTTAAAAATAAATTATGAATATAAAGTTAGTGATTCATTTTTTAAATCATAATCCGTAATACTTAAAAAATCTAAAAAATTCAAAATTGGATATAATTAAGGTTCATAAAATTCAATCATTTCCAGGATTTTCGATTATATATAAATAGATATTAGTTTTTGAAAATAAATTTATGCATTTTTATGCGAAATTATAATCAAATTAATGATTTCGAAAAATGCGATATATTAAGGTTTACAAAAATATAAATATTCCTCCACAAATAGTCACACAAAAAATAACTGAGCTCCTATCATGCAATAATCATTCCAAAAAATACATAATCAAAGAATTATTTAAACATAAAAATTTTTGGCATCAAAACCAGCAATATTTATATCATGTTAACTTTGAAAGCAAAAATGCCAAAATATATTTCTTTTTCTTTTTATTCATTAATAATTCATGGGATATATACGTTTTTAAATATTTTATTTTTTCAGAAATAAATTGAATAGAATAAAATTGTTAGAGAAAAATGGTCACAAATAAAATATGAATATTTCATTTAATATATCAAAAGGCCATAATTAATTCCAACAATATAAATTTAAATAAATTAAAAATTTTATTTAAAGCAAAATTATATATATTTTGGGTAATTAATTGAGATCATTATTCATTAAATTGATTAATAAGCTTGAAATGCTATTAAACTCATGAATTTTTCATTATATTTCCTTTTTAGTTATATTATAACTATTTATTAAGAAATATCTTTGTAAATTCAAATTGAATATTTGGAGCATAATAATAATAATAAAAATTATTTGGCATATTCATTCATAATAATCATATAAGCATCTTTTTATTGTAAAATTCCATTTTATTCTGATTTTTTGGCTCAAATTTCATATTAGTTTTTTTGAAAGAAATTTATTCTCAAAAGTAATATTTTGCAATGATATATAATAATATGAATGCTCCTAATGCATGAAATTTCGATAAAATAATGAAATTAAAAATAATCAAGATGATTTATCTCATAAATTTCATTTTTTAATCATAAAAATTGAATTATTTATTCTATATATTAGTTATATTATCATTGAAATATTATTTAATAGAAA
>CATOJU010000177.1 GCA_951800555.1 uncultured Rickettsiales bacterium
ATTTACATCACTCCATTTTGCTATATCTTTTCGTGGTTTTTTTATATTTTCTCTTTCAATATTAAAAATTTTTAGTATATATTCACTATTTTCTGTTATTAATCTAAATAATTCTTTATTATATTTTTCTGCCCATTTCAATACATTATCGTATATTTCATCGGCTGTCATTTTACTTATAACATCTTTACTTATATTATTTAATTTTACTAAATCAAAAATAGCACCGCTATTATTCATTTTTTTCATATCAAAAGTAAAATCTTTATAACTTTTATCTTTATTTTGTCTTCTCCAATCTTCAAAATTAGAATTTGCAAGATTTAATAAATATTCCACTACACTTTCACTAGGATAGCCAGCTTGTTTAAAAAATTCTACATTATTTTCTGGATCTTTTCTTTTACTTAATTTTCTTTTATTACCAGTGGTTTCATCAATCTTCATAAGTGGAGAAATATGTAAATATTTTGGTGTTTTCCATTTCATTACTTGGAATAATTGTATATGTAATGGTAATGATGGCAGCCATTCCTCTCCCCTTATAACAGTAGTTGTACCCATTAAAAAATCATCAATTAAGTGAGCGAAATGATATGTTGGTAATCCATCTTGTTTTAATATAACTACATCAAGATCATTTTCATGAAATTCTAAATTTCCCCTTAAAATGTCATTAACAACTATTTTTTTATTAAAATCCCCCGGTGATTTTAATCTTATAACACATTTTTCACCATTTTCAATTTTTTTTGTGGCTTCTTCGATAGGAAAATTTCTATATTTAGCCCAACCACCATAGTAACCTAATCTGGAACAATTTTGGGCTTTTTGTTTATTTATAATTTCTTCTAGTTCTTCTTCAGTACAAAAACAAGGATAGGCAAGACCTTTTTGTAATAAATCTTTTACAAAAGCTTTGTATATATCCCCTCTTTTACTTTGGGTATATGGTCCATAAATACCATTATCATTACTATTGGCGTTTATAACACCTTCTTCGTAATTTAATCCGTAATATTTCAAATTATCTATAATTATTTCTAAAGCTCCATCTACTTCTCTTTTTTGATCTGTATCTTCTATTCTTAAAAAGAAAATTCCAGGGTTTTTACCAGAATGTGCCACTCTCTCATCAATAATTGCTGAATATAAATTTCCCATATGCATAAATCCAGTAGGACTTGGTGCAAATCTTGTAACTTTTTCACCTTCCTTTAAATTTCGTCTTGGATATTTATTAAAAATTTCTTCAATTGTTGGTAAATTTTTATTAAAAAATTTGTTTATAAATTCTTCCATATTTATTATCCTTTTTACATTTTAATTTGTTGGTAACATATTAAAATAAAAAAAATAAAAAATAAATAGTTTTTTTAAAATAGTAATATACTTTCATTTATTCTGTAAATATTCTTTCATTTTTAATGGACAAAGAATTAAGAAATATATATAAAAGTTGACTTTAATCTAAATATAATTTTAATTAAATAAAATTTAATAAATTTTTTAATATGAAAATAAATAAAAATGAAATATTATTTGTAGTGGCATTGAAAGATGAGGCCGGTGAAAAATTTAAGGATTTTGATATTGTATATACTGGCGTCGGAAAAGTAAATGCCGCCTACATTTTAACAAAAGAATTATATAATAGAAAATTTGAAAATAGATTGCCTAAATATGTTGTAAATTTTGGCAGTTGTGGTAGTAGAAATTTTAAAAAAGGAGAATTAATTGCTTGTAATAAATTTATTCAAAGAGATATGATGGATTCAATTAATACACCAAAAGCAGAATTAGGGAAAACCCCAAGAGATATGGTCCCAATAATTATAGAACATAAAAAAATTATAGACGATTTAAGCTATGCTATATGTGGGACTGGTGATAATTTTGCAACTGAAAAATCAAAAATAGAAATTGTTGAATTATATGATATGGAAGCTTATGCATTAGCTAAAGTCTGTTATTTAGAAGGAATTGATTTTATTTCTATAAAATATGTTACAGATGGAATAAATGAAGCTGGTAACGAAGATTGGGATAAAGAAGTTTTATCTAGTCCAGATGCTTTTTATAAATATATAAATGAAAATTTATTAAATTAATCTAAAATTTCCTTTTTAGTAGACTTTTATTTTTAGAAATTTTTATTGTTTTAAATTAAAAAAATTATTATTGTGTATCTAAAATCGTTAATAGTTTATTGTTAAT
>CATOJU010000178.1 GCA_951800555.1 uncultured Rickettsiales bacterium
CAATTTATATTGTTAACACAATTATTTATTAAACTTTCTATATTACTATTAATATTATCATTATAATTATTTATTAAAGTTTCAATATCTTTTTTTAAATCTGCTTTAAAACTTTCAATAGAATCAATTGTTTGTTTATTATTAGCATTAGTATTTTGACTTGATTTTAATTGAGAATCAACTAATTCATTTATCCTAGCCGAAATATTTACCAAATATTCTTTAAATTTAGTAAGTGCTTCAATAATATTTTTATTGTTACTTTCAAAATTTTCTTTAAGTTCTTTAATTTTTAAATTATTTTCATTAATTAGATTCATTAAATTATCATTTTTTACAATTTCTGTTATTGATTTAACTTCATTAAATAATTCATCTATTTTATTATTTTTTTCTTTTTCTTCGGTCTTTTTTTTATTGCCATAATCCACATCAGCTTTTACTTCTAATATTGTCAATATTAAAAAACAAAAAACAATGCTTGAAATTAAAATAATCATAAGTAATATTAAAATTAATTTAAAGGAAATATTAATATTTTATTTTAGATTTTCAAGAATAATTTTTAAAAATATGAAGAATAATTTATCAGTAATAATTTTAAGTGCAGGAAAAGGCACAAGAATGAAATCAAATATATCAAAACCATTACACAAAATAGGCAATTTAGAAATGATAAGTCATATTACAAATTCAATAGATGCCTTAGAAGCTGAAGAAATTTCAATTGTTGTTTCTACAGATAATAAAAATGAAATAGAAAAAAATATAAAATCAAATAAAGTAAAAACAATAATACAATATGAAAGAAAAGGTACTGGCGATGCTGTTAAAGTTGGATTGAAAAATATACAAAATAAAGACAATTTAATTTTAATTACTATGGGAGATACCCCTTTAATAAAGGAAGAAACCTATAGAAAAATGCTTGAAAAAATGGATAAAGACTTTGTAATAACTGTTTTAGGTTTTTATACAAAAGATATAAGTAATAGATATGGAAGATTGATTTTAAACGAAAACCAAGAATTGGAAAAGATAGTTGAATTTAAAGATGCTACTGAAGAAGAAAGAAAAAATAATCTTTGCAACGCTGGCATTTACTTAGTAAAAGGAAATTTATTAGAACAATTTCTTGATAAAGTAAAAAATAATAATGCTAGTGGTGAATATTATTTAACAGATATCATTGAAATCGCTAAAACACAAGGATTTAAAATTAATTATTCTTTAGCTGAAGAAAATGAAGTTATGGGAGTTAATTCTAGAAGTGAATTAGCAATTGCAGAAAATATTTTTCAAAATAATAAAAGAAAATATTTTATGGATAAAGGTGTAACTTTATTTGATCCAAATTCTGTTTATTTTTCATATGACACAGAAATAGAAGAAGATGTAGTTATTGAACCTAATGTTATATTTCTACCAGGTGTAAAAGTTCATAATAATGTTACTATTAAAGCTTTTTCCTATTTAGAGGATTGTGAAATAAAAGAAAATGCAATAATAGGTCCTTTTGCAAGAATTAGACCAGAATCTATAATAGAAAAAAATGCAAAAGTTGGCAATTTTTGTGAAATTAAAAAATCTATAATAGGTGAAGATACAAAAGTTAATCATTTAAGTTATATTGGGGATACTAATATTGGAAAAAATACTAATATTGGAGCTGGAACTATAACTTGCAATTATGATGGATATAATAAATTTAAAACTAATATTGGAGAAAATTCATTTATTGGTTCAAATACTATTATAATTGCTCCTACAGAAATAGGTAATAATGTTCTTATAGGTGCCGGAAGTGTTGTAACTAAAAATATTGAAAGTAATGGAATGGCTATTGCTAGATCTAAACAGATTGTTATTAAAGATGGAATGACAAAGTATAGAAAAAAAAGAGAAATAAAATAATTTTTTAAAGTTTTTAAAATCTCTCTATTATGGAATAGAGAGATTAATTTTTTTACATTATATTACAACCTTTTTTATTACTGCTTATTTCTGTTACGATTTCATGTAATGCATTTTCTATATTTTTTCCATCATATGCACGTATTAAATCTTTTTTAAAATTTTTAAATTTTTCTGTATTATTAGCAATTTTTATAATATCTTTTTTTAATTTTTTTTCTTTTTTCAATTCTTCTGCTTTTAAATGTTTAAGTAATCCTATGACAATAGAA
>CATOJU010000179.1 GCA_951800555.1 uncultured Rickettsiales bacterium
AAAATTAAGTAAATTTATATTTATTTTATAATCTTCATTTTTTTTCAAAAATTTTTCTTTAACATTATCTAATGCGGCTTTTATAGCATTATCTAAATTTTCCCCTTTTCCTAAACCATAAATATAAAGTTTGGTATTTTTGGTATCTTTATACCAATCTGGTAAAATTTCTGCTTTCAAATTAAACAAAAAACAGAAATTAATTATAAAAATAATAAAATATTTTATCACTATTAAAAACCTAAATTTTTATATAATTTATTATTTGTAGTTGTTATTATTTTAGAATTTTTTCTATCTTTCAAGATATTTTTATAAACTTGCATAGATTTATAAAATTCATAAAAATTTTGATCTTTTGAAAAAGCACCATTAAAAATTTCAACAGCTCTAGCCTCACCTTCACCTCTTAAAATTTTTGCTTTTTTATATGCTTCTGCCATAATTATAGCTTTATCTTTATTTGTATTGGCTATTATTTTTTTAGCATTTTCATCACCTTCTGCTCTAATTTGTTTAGCTTCCAATTCCCTTTCTGTTTGCATTCTCATAAAAATAGCACTACTATTTGCCATTGGTAAATCTGCCCTCATAATTCTAGTATCAACAATTTCAATTCCATATTGTTGAACCCTTTTATTTAGTTTATCCTCTATATCTTGCATTATTTGTGCCCTTTTAGTTGATAATAGATCAGTCAATTCAAAACTTCCAACAACTTCTCTTAAACTAGACTCAAGCATATTACTTAATTGCCTAATTATAATTCTACTATTGTTACCCTTAAAAGCATTATAAAAATCCATAGGTTCTTTTATTCTAAATTTTGAAAAAGCATTAACTATTATTCTTTTTTGGTCCAAAGCTATAACTTCTTTATCTTCCAAGGTTAAATCAAGTAACCTATTATCAAATTTATAAACATTTTGTATAATTGGTATAATAAAATTTAATCCAGCATCTTTTATTATCCTTACAGGTTTACCAAATTCTAATATTATTGCCTGTTCTGTTTGATTAACAATTAAACAGGATTTAAAGAAAACAAATAAAAAAATACAAAAAATAGATAACTTTGAATAAAGTTTATTATTATTATTTGATTCTACTATCATTTTTTTACTCCCTATTATTTAATTGTATATGTTGCAATATATTTTTTCCAACTTTTTCATCAATAATTACTTTATCAACATTCTCCATTATTTCATTCATAGTTTCTAAATAAATTCTTGTTTTAGTCAAATTTGGATTTTTTTGATATTCTTTATAAATTTGTAAAAAACTAGCTACTTCTCCTTCTGCATTAGAAATAATAGTTTTTTTATAACCTTCAGCAGTACTTATTAAAGCTTCTGCTTCACCGCGAGCTTTTGGAATTACATCATTCCTATAGGTTTCAGCTTCATTTATTTTTCTTTCTTTATCTGCTTTTGCAGTTTGGACATCTCTAAAAGAATTTATTACTTCAGCAGGAGGATCTACTCTTAATAATTGTACCAAAATTACTTCAATCCCACTATTATAACTATCTAGTATTTCTTGTAATAAATCAAAAACTTCTCTTTCAATTATAGATTTTTTATTTGCAAGAGCATCATCAATATCTCTTTTTGCTATAATTTCCCTCATAGCACTTTCAGCAGCCATTCTAATAGTTGCTCTTGGATGTTCTAAACTAAATATAAAATTTTTTGCATCTTTTATTCTCCATTGTACTTCATAATCAAGATCAACAATATTTTCATCACCCGTGAACATTAAACTTTCATTATCTACATTGTAATAACCTTTTGACCCATTCCTATAACCAAATTCTTCTTTATTTATATTAGTAACTGATAATTTGTATATTTTTCCTATTGGTGATGGTAAAGCATAATTTAATCCAGGGTTAGTTATTTTATAAAATTTTCCAAATAATAAAACAACACCCTGTTGATTTGCATCGATTACATAAATTCCATTAAGTAACCAAATAAATAATAGTATTATTAAAATAAATCCAAAATATTTACCCATAATACTTTCAATACTATATTCATTATTATTTTTAAGATTATTATTTTTTAAATCATTATTTTCAGGTTTTTGGTGTATATCTCCATTAATATCTGTAATTATATTACTAAATATACTTTTAAAACTATTTCCTAAATTTTTTGATGAACTATCATTTATTAAAT
>CATOJU010000180.1 GCA_951800555.1 uncultured Rickettsiales bacterium
TAATTTCTTGGTAAAATTGATTATTTTATTGGGAGTTTTTGGATAGTTATTATAATTATTCTATTGGCTATAATTTTTATTGGTATTAAAATAAAATTTAATAGAAATTTTCATACTGATAAAATAACTGATACAATTGAAGATTCTATATATGCTGGAAATGCTGTAATAATTAATAAAAATTATTTTTTAACAACATATGATACAATTAATGATTTTTGTAAATCGGGACGTGTAGATCAAGTTGTAAATTTTTATATAGTTGCTAATGATGGTAGTTATTATAGTGCAAAAATTTATGCAAAAGATATTAATAGTAATTTAGCTATTCTAGAAGTGGATTCAAATATTACAAATAAAGGTCTTGCAAATAATTATGTTGTTTTTCCTGCTAAATATGATACTTTACTTAATTCTAGTGTATTTATATCAAAAACTAAAAATACAGAACAATCTCATTTTTATGAAAAAAGTAAAATTGCGGGCTTGTCTAATATTGGATTTTATACTAAAAAAAATAATTTTAGGAGCAATATTGGGGAAAGTGTTTTGAATAATAAACTTGAATTTGTGGGACTTACAGCGGGAAATTCTAAATTGAGTAAATATAAATTTTTCTTAAACGAAGTTGAAATTATAAATCAAAATAAAATTGAAAGTTTTTTAAAGCAAAATAGAATTTTCTATTATAAAAATATAAATAATCTTGATTTAATAAAGTATACCAATTATATAAAAAATATGAATGTTAAGGTTGTTTGTACTGTTAGAAATGTTAGGGTACCATTGATATTAAAAATAAAAAGATAAATAAAAGCTATATTATTAATTAAAATTTTAAAAAAATGTTTACAGTAAATGAAATTAGAGAAAAATATTTAAAATTTTTTGAAAAAAGGGGATGTAAAATTATAAAATCATCTAGTCTAGTGCCTGATGATCCTACATTACTTTTTACGAATGCTGGAATGGTGCAATTTAAGAATTATTATAAAGGAATTGAAATTCCTAAATTTACAAAAGCTACTACAGTTCAAAAATGTGTTAGAGCTGGCGGAAAACATAATGATCTGGACAATGTTGGTTATACAGCTAGACATCATACTTTTTTTGAAATGTTGGGAAATTTTTCTTTTGGTGATTATTTTAAAAAAGAAGCTATAAATTGGGCTTGGGAATTTTTGACAAAAATATTAGGATTACCTAAAGAAAAACTTTGCGCTACTATTTATTACGAAGATGAAGAGGCTTTTGAAATTTGGCATAAAATTGTTGGGCTACCAAAAGAAAAAATAGTAAGATTAAAGGAGAATTTTTGGGAAATGGGGAATACTGGCCCTTGTGGTCCTTGTAGCGAAATATTTTATGATCATGGTCCAGAAGTGGAGGGAGGAATGCCTGGAACTCCAGAAGAAGATGGTGATAGATATATTGAAATTTGGAATTTAGTATTTACACAATTTAATAGAAATGAAAAAGGTGAATTAGAAGAATTACCAAAAAAAAATATTGATACAGGAATGGGGCTTGAGAGGATTGCTGCCGTGTTGCAAGGAGTTCATAATAATTTTGAAATAGATTTATTTGAGAAATTGATTAATAATTCTAAAAATATAATAGGTGATGGGGATATTTTTGCTCATAGAATTATTGCCGATCATTTAAGAAGTTCTAGTTTTTTAATTGCTGATGGGGTTTTACCTTCAAATGAGGGCAGGGGGTATGTTTTAAGAAGAATTATGAGAAGGGCAATGTTACAGATACATAAACTTGGTTGTAAAAATGTTGCAATGTATAGATTAGTTCCTTGTTTAGTTGATTTAATGGGAGATGCCTATCCTGAATTGATAGAGAAAGAAGAATTTATTATGGAAAATATGAAAATTGAAGAAGATAGATTCAGGGCAACTCTTGATAAAGGATTAAAAAGATTGGAAGATAAAATCCAAAAAGTAGAAAATAATACTTTAGATGGAAAAGATGCTTTTGAATTGTATGATACCTATGGTTTTCCATTGGATTTGACAGAAATTTTATTAAAAGATAAAAATATTGCTGTTGATATTGAAGGATTTGATGAGGAAATGAAAAAACAAAAAGAAAGGGCTAAGGCAAATTGGGTAGGTTCTGGAGATAAAGCTATTAATGAAA
>CATOJU010000181.1 GCA_951800555.1 uncultured Rickettsiales bacterium
TTCTAATATTAATTTTAAAAATATATTATAATAGATTCATTTTTACATATATTACCTCATTTTTAATTATTAATACTTTTTGTAAAATTAATCATAAAAATGAGGTAAATTTATTTTAAATTTTTTTAATAATTTTTAGATGAAAGGTTAATTAATGTTTTATATTTTCATTTATTTCATCTATTTTATTTATTTCATCTATTTCATTTATCGATTTACAAAATGAATTTATTAAATTATATAATTTTTGCTCTTCTTTAAAATAATTTTTTTCTCTAAGAAATTTAAAAAATTTTTTTTCATTACGTTTTACTTGTTCTATTTTTTTTTAAATTCCCGACCTTCTTTTATCTCGCTCGACAAATTATCTAACTCCTCCTCGATTAAAAAAAATCTTTCTAAAACTCCAGTCAAATCTTTATATTTATCTTGTTCAATTAGGTTATTTAGATTTTCTTTTTTTATTCCCTGTAATAAATTTTTAAATCCTTCTTCGCCTTGAACTTTATATATATGTTCACAGTAATCTAATACTGAATCATCAATTTGTTCATTTTTAATTTTTTCATCAAAATTTTTAAAAGTTTCGCTAAAATTAATAATATTAAATAAATTATTTTTTCCTTTGTATTCAAGTTTTTCAAATATGTCTGTATTTAATATAGCTTTTTGTTTTACCATTTCTCTTAAAATTAACAAATGCTCTAATCTTTCGGTTAAAGATGAAATGTTTCTTTTTTTTATTTTCGCTTTGCCCTCATCCACTTTTTTAGATTTTCGTAGCTGTAAATCTTTTACATATTGTCTTTGAATCCCTCTAAGCCTGTTAATATACCCATTCAATTCTTCTATTTTTTTTTGTAAATTGTCTGTATTTTCGTATAAGTTTAAAAATTCTTCCTTTGATAATTTTTCAAATAAAAATTTTTCTCTTTCTTTTTCTTGACTTTCTATTTTGATTGATAATAGTTTTTTAAAAGTCTCACAAAAGTTCTCATTCTTTTTATGTTCATTATCATTAAAACTTTGATTAAAAAAACTATCTTCTTTTTTTTCAAGTCCTTCAATTGTTAAATTTTCATATTTTTTATAATTTTCGATATATTTATTAATTTCTTGATCTAAACCTGCCATATAGTCTTCTATTTCTTTTTTATTAACATCACTTTTATAAGCCTCTTCTACTTCTTCAATATCTTGTTCTACACTAGATAATTTATTTTTTTCTTTTTCAATAAAAAAATTTGCTATTTTAATTTTATATTCTAATTCTGATATACTATTTTTAATATCTTCTTTTTTTGTTTCTTTTTTTTCTAGTTTTAATACTTCGTTATATGAATTAATTATAATATCTTGTTTTGAAACTGATTGCAAAATCTCAAAAAGATGTTCTGGAACAAGGGAAATATATCTATTACCTCTCCAGATATTCAGTTCTTCTTCATCTTTCTGTATTTGATTATAAAATTTGTTTTTATCATATTTATATTCTTTATATAAATTTGAATAATATTTCAAAAGTTTTAAAGCAATACTTCTACAACTACTATCATCAATTTGTAAAGTTTTCCTTAAATCAAAATTAAAAACTTTATTGTTCATAATAATATTAAATACAGCATGACTATTTTTACCTTCATTATAAATGACAAAAGATGGTTTATTTTTATCTAATTTATTTAAAAATTCACTGTTAAAATTTTTTGTGTTTGTATCTTTAAATTCTTTATTTTCTTCATTTTCATCATTTTCATCATTATACTCATAGTAATAATCTATATTATTACTATGTTTTTTGCCAATTAAAGTTATAAGATTGATTAAACCTAATTCTGCACTAACAAAAGGAAAGTATTCATCAATTTCACTATTATTTTCTGTTTCACGTGAGCAATGACTTTCCAAAAGACCTTTTTCTTTCATTTCTTTATAATCATTAAAACTAATAGATGAATTGTTATTAAATTTTATTTCAAGTTTTTCTGGTTTTATTTTTTCTCCATTATAAATTTTATTCCAATCTTTAAAAGTTTCGGCAATATCCCATAATATCTCATTAGAGTTATTATCAATATTATCAATATTATTAATATAATTATGAATTTCTTCACATTTTACATTTATTCCTTTATAT
>CATOJU010000182.1 GCA_951800555.1 uncultured Rickettsiales bacterium
AAGCTATTTTTCCGACTTCATTTAATTTAGAATTCATAATCATTTCTTCTATTGTTTTTTCATCATTATCCATAAAAAACATATTTTCCATTTCATATTTATCTTCAAAAGTGTTATTTTTATATATTTCTTTAATTTCATTACTAGTATAGTTTGTATCGTGATTTGTTACAAAAGTACAACAATTAGTTTTAATAGCTCCTATAATTGAATTATTAAATAGTTTCAAATCACCGATTTCTTCTTTACACTCTCTATTTATAACATGTAAAATATTAATTTGTTCTTCTTGTGTAATATCTTCAACCGAAACAAAACCACTTAAAAATTTTATAGAATTACAAAATTTAGTTTCACCGGCAAATATTAATTTATTATCTTTAGTAGTAATTACACCACAAATTCCAATTGGCAGAATAAAAAAATTATTTTCTAATATATATTTTTTATAACCATTATCCATTGTAGCTAAATATGTTTTATAATCTCCTTTTTCAAAACTTAAAAATATTTTTCTACCATAAACTTCAAAATTTGTAAGTCCATAAACTAAACCATTAAAAATTTTTTCATTATTTTTTTTTCTTTCTTCAAAAAGTTTATCTATAAATTGTTTTGCTTCTTCACTAAAATATTTATATTCATTAGTAAATTCACAGACTACATTATCTATATCGGTTTTATCTTCATATAGAATTATTGGAGTTTTTATATCTTCCAAAATCAAATTTTTAATACCTTTTTTGTTTATCATTTTTTCCCCTATATTTTTTTATTTTTTAATATTTTCAATAGAATCTTTTTTAGACTCATAAACTTCTTCAAAATCAACAATATCTAACATTATTGGTGGCAAATTTGCATCTCTTGTTATACTAGCAACAATTTGCCTAACAAATGGAAATAAAATTGTAGGGCAATCTATAAATAAACTTTCTGGAATTAAAGAATTTTCTACATTTTTAATAGTAAAAATTCCTGAATAAATTATTTTTAATATAAAAGCTATTTCACCCTTTATTTTTCCATTTAATTCTAGTATAATTTCGCTTTCATAAATATCTTGTTTTAATTTTGTGGCATTTAAATCAAAGGAAATATCTACTTTTGGTTTTATTTCATTGTATAAATATATTTCCGGAGCTTTTAAGTTATTAAAAGAAAAGTCTTTTAAATATTGAATATTTAATGTAATATCTGCGTTTGTTCTTTTGCTTTTCATAAGTTTTTTATATAAAATAATTAATTAAATTTTAAATTATAATAAATTAAATTCAAGAAAAAAGGCGTAGAAATTGATTTATTTAATAGTATTTAAATTTTAAAATTAATAAAAATAGTTACATTTGGCTTTAATTTTCATAGTAAACAAAAAGGAAAGATTTAATAAAGGATTTTATAAAAATAAAAATTATTTAAAAGTTCTATTAGTATGGGAAGATAATTTATTTTAGTTGCATTAGTATATTGAATATTTAAGTCCTATGAAATATATATAAATATAAAAGTAAAAATAAGGAAAATTTTTCATAAATGACGTAACCATACAATTTTAAAAAATTACTTGAAAAATAAAATTTTAATATTACATTATAATCATAAAAATTAACTTTTTTTGGATAAAGTA
Organism: uncultured Rickettsiales bacterium; assembly: GCA_951800555.1. GTDB lineage: Bacteria > Pseudomonadota > Alphaproteobacteria > Rickettsiales > UBA1997 > CATOJU01. Next base: position 1,628 of record CATOJU010000182.1, read on the forward strand.
TGAAAAAAATATTTTTTATTTTGTTTTTACTAACACTATTTTCGTTAAATACGAATTATTTAATAGAAAATAATGAGGTTTTTGCTGACTCAAAAAAAACCTTTGACGATACAAAAAATCTAGATACAGAAACAACTATGGAACAACTTATTTGTAATGTATTAGGTTTTTTAACTGGTGGTGTAGGTAAAGCATTGGCAGCTTTTGCTTGTATTGGTATAAGTTTAGCTTTTTTGGGTGGTAAAGTGTCTTGGACCTTAATTCTTACCTTCTCATTAGGTATGGCCTGTATTTTTGGTGCGCCAACAATTATTAAGGCATTTACTGGTGGTGAAGCTGCTTGTAAAGATATGAAATAAGTATTATAATATATAGTTTATATTTATAAAAGTAAAATAGCTTTTTTATTCCTCAAATATTTTATTTGGGGAATTTTTTATATTAAAAGTTTATGAATTATTCTTGGGTTTTAAAATACAAAAATTTGATGAATATAAATTTTCGAG
>CATOJU010000183.1 GCA_951800555.1 uncultured Rickettsiales bacterium
TAATGATTGCTCTTCATTTTTTTCTATACCATCTCCATTTTTTAACATAATAGCATAAGTATATATAGCGTCAGCATTATTTAATTCTACAGCTTTTTTTAAGTAATTTAATGATTCTTTTTCATTTTTTTCTATACCATCTCCATTTTTTAACATAATAGCATAAGTATACATAGCATCAGCATTATTTAATTCTATAGCTTTTTTTAAGTAATTTAATGATTGCCCTTCATTTTTTTCTATACCATCTCCATTTTTTAACATAATAGCATATCTATATGTAACGTCTGGATTTTTCCAATTATTTATTGTAATTTCTAATTCTTCTTTGTTTTTTGATAATTTGAAATAATTAAATAAAGATTCTGCATTTTTTCTATTTATTGCTATTTTGTAATATTTTAATTTTTCTTCATCGGTTATTTCTTTATCTTCGTTTCTAGCTATTAATTTAGTATAGGCAAAAACAATTTTATCAAATAAAGAATTTTTAGTAATTTTTCTTTCATTAATTGCTTTCTTTACGAGTATTTTAAGATATTTCAAAGCTTCTTTTTTATCTATTTCAACCCCATCACCATTATAAAGCATTTCAAATACATTATAAATAGCTTCATCGTTACCCCTATCTGCCGCTAATTTATAATATTTAAATGCATATTTTTTATCTAAAGGTATGCCATCACCTTTATATGACATTTCAGCATATTTATATGCTGCTTCAATATGTCCTTTATCTGCTGCTAATTTATAATAAATTGAAGATTCTTTTTTATCTGCTTGAATATTATATTTTTTATTGCCTTTATATGACATTTCAGCGTATTTATATGCTGCTTCAATATGTCCCTTATCTGCTGCTAATTTATAATATTCTTGTTGTTTCTTTATTTCTTCTTCAATATTTGGTATTTCTAATAAAATACTATTTAATCTTTGATCATTGAAATCGGCTCTCAAGATTTCAGCATATTGGTAAATTGCTTCAATATTTCCATTTTTTATTGATAATTTATAATATTTTAATGCTTCTTCTAAATATTTTTTTGCCTCTTCTGGCTTCCATATATATTCTGATTCTAATCTATATTTTTTTACTTTATAGATTTTATCAAAATTTCCAGCTTTTTCTATTAAAATCTTAGCATATTCATTAAGAATATTTGTGTATTTTTCTTTTTTTAAAGGTTTTACATTCGATTTTTCTAATTTTTCTTCATATGATTTAGCTTTTTTTTCATAAAATTCTTCATTATTGTTAGAATCCATATATTTACCCGTAAATTATTTTATAAGTTAGTAATATTAAATTATTAATTTTTTAAAAGTCAATAATGGTTGATTAGGATTTTTGATAAAATTCTATAATTTTTTTGTTTCATTTTTAACTATTAATTTATTTATAATTGTAGCTAACATCTTAATAAATAAATATTTATGTTAAATCTGCACTTAAAATTCTCAATAAATATATTTAAACTTTTTATATCTTTTATATTCAATAATATTTTTGAATTTTTAGGTGATAATTGGATTTATATAGATTTTTAAAGTTGAAATAAAAAAAATTTTCAAAACACAAATATGATTCTACAATCAAAATTTTTCTTGACTTATTATTAAAAATATAATATAATATAAATTATATTTAATAATAATAATAAAAAATTATGGAAAAAATAAAAAACTTTTTTAAACACCCAATTTTAAGCCTTAAATCAAGGAAAGATGATAAAGATGGAGTTGAAAATTCAAGAATTTTTGCCTTAAAGCTTTTTCAAGAAAATAAAAATGGTAGTATGCTTGCTAGTAGTAAATTATTAAAAGCAGCTTCTCTTGGAGATAAAGTAGCAATAATAAATATTGTCAATTTTTATAAAGAGGGTTTATATGGATTTAAAAAAAACCAAGAAACTGCACTAAGTTGGTTAGAGGTAATTATTAAAGAAGATGATAATTTTAAACAATGTAATTTATTAACTAATAGAAAAACTATAAAATGTAGTGAAAAGCCAGATAATAGTGAATTATTGTATGCAATGAAACTTTATACTGAAATATTAATAGAAAAAATAGAAAAAAATGGTTTAAAAGAAGATAAATATGAT
>CATOJU010000184.1 GCA_951800555.1 uncultured Rickettsiales bacterium
TAAAACTAGATATTATATGAAAGGTATTTTTGTATTATTGAATATCTATATAATTTTTTATATGGGAAGTTTAATATAATTATTAAATACATAATTAAAACAAATACTTGAAAAAAATAAACAATTATTTTATAATAGCATTATTACATATATATTATAGTATAATGAAGGATTTGCAGAAAAAATATAATAATAAAGAAACAGAAGAAAAATGGCAAAAATATTGGAAAGATAACAACGTTTTTAAATTTAATTGGAATGACACAAAAAGAGAAAATATTTTTTCAATAGATACTCCACCACCAACAGTTTCCGGGGTTTTACACATGGGACACATTTTTTCCTATAGTCAAGCAGATTTTATTGCTAGATATTGGCGAATGAAAGGTAAAAATGTATATTATCCAATAGGTTTTGATGACAACGGGCTGCCTACTGAAAGGTATATTGAAAAAATAAAAGGTATTAAAGGAAGAGAAACTCAACATAAAGATTTTGTGAATATTTGTAAAGAAAATATAAATATAGCAGAAGATAAATTTGAAGATTTATTTAGAAAAATAGCCTATTCGTATGATTGGGATGAAAAATATCAGTCTGTTTCTGATGAATCTAAAAAAATCTCTCAAATGTCTTTTTTAGATTTATATGAAAAAGGTGCTTTATATCAAAAGGAATCTCCTTGTATTTGGGATGTAATAGATGGAACAGCATTAGCTCAAAGCGAATTGGAAGATGAAGAGTTGGAAAGCCAAATGAATTATTTACAATTTTCTACAGAAGATGGTGATAAAATAGAAATAATGACAACAAGGCCAGAATTATTACCTGCCTGTGTTGCTTTAATGTGTCATCCTAGTAATTTTGAAAAGTATAAAGGTAAAAATGCAATTACACCATTGGGTGTAAAAGTTCCTATTATTGCTGATGAAAAAGTTGATAAAGATAAAGGAACTGGTTTTGTAATGTGTTGTACTTTTGGAGATCAAACAGATATTGAATGGTGGAAAAAATATAATTTAGATTTAAGGATTATAATTAATGAAATTGGAAGAATAAAACTTGATATAGTAAAAAATTTTATAAATCAGGATTATTTGGAATTGGAAGGTTTAAAAATTAAAGATGCAAGGATTAAAATTCTTGAAATTCTTGAAAAAAATGGAAAAATTACAAGAATTCCAGAAAGAATTATGCATCCAGTAAAAATTGGTGAAAGATCAAAATTTCCGGTTGAATTTTTAGTTGTAAAACAATGGTTTATAAAAGTTTTAGATATAAAAGATGAATTGCATAAAAAAGCTAGCGAGATTAATTGGCACCCCAAGTGGACTGAATCTAGAATACATAATTGGATTGATGGTTTAAGTTGGGATTGGTGTATTTCAAGACAAAGATTTTTTGGTATTCCTTTACCTGTATGGTATTCTAAAAGAAAAGGAGAAGAAGGAAAAATTTTATTACCAAAAAAAGAACAATTGCCAGTAGATCCTGTTTTAGATTTGCCAGATGGTTATACAAGAGATGAAGTAGAAGCAGAAACAGATGTTTTGGATACTTGGGCTACTTCATCAGTTTCTCCTAATTTATGTTCCCAAGGTATAAATGAAAATTATTACAATAATAAAGAAAAGTTTGAAGCTTTAAGTTTGCCGTTTGATATGCGACCACATGCCCATGAGATAATTAGAACTTGGACTTTTTCTTCATTGGTTAAAGCATATTATCATCAAAATACTATTCCTTGGAAAAATCTTGAAATTTCTGGTTGGTGTCTTGCTACTGATGGTTCAAAAATGTCAAAATCAAAAGGAAATATAATAGATCCTTTAAAATTAATTAATGAAAAGGGGGTTGATGCTATAAGATATTGGACAGGAAGTGCAACACTTGGATTGGATACATCTTATTCAAATGATGTAATTGCAGTAGGTCAAAAATTAATTACAAAAATATTTAATGCGGCAAAATTTGCAGAAATGCACTTCAAAAATTTTGATGTGAGTGGTTTTAAAAGTTTACAAGAAGATATAGAAAATAAAAAAATTTTTGAAACTGTTGATTTATGTTTAATTAAAAGGATTAAAGAAGTTTTGAAAGATTATAAT
>CATOJU010000185.1 GCA_951800555.1 uncultured Rickettsiales bacterium
TTATTTTAATTTTAATTGTAATAAAACTAAATTTAGTGATTTTTTAGAATATAATAGTTTTAATACTGGAAAGGATTTAGAAAAAAATAACATCATCAAAATTATTAGTAAAACAAATAAAAGTATTATTTTTAGTAATAATGCAATTGGCAGAATGTTTTTTGTTAAAGAAATTTTTAGGGCAAATTTTGCTACTGGTAAAAATAAAGATATTTTGCTTGAAATTTCTGTTTCTAACCCTAATAATAATGCTATTGAATGTGTAAATTACGCTATATTCACTAGGGATAGTAAATATGGGTTAATGAAAGAAAAAAAATTAAAGTAATAAAGATTTTTATTTATTTAATTTTGTGCAAAATGTATAATTTTTATTATTTTTATGAAAAAATTTACTAAGGCTTTTTTATAAAAGTCCTTTTGTTTTTTAAGCTTAAGATAATATAAAGATTCTGAAAAAATAAAAAGGGGTTTTCTAAATGCATTAAATCAGTACAACAAAATAAATATATATTGCTTTTAAAAAAATATTTTCTATTATTATATTCAATATTAATCAAAAAAATAACAAATGTATAACAATATAATAGATGATTTAGTTCCTATAGTAATAGAACAAACGCCAAAAGGAGAAAGATCTTTTGATATATTTTCCAGACTTTTAAAAGAAAGAATAATATTTTTAAATGGCGAAGTAAACGATATTTCTTCATCTTTAATAGTTGCTCAGTTGTTATTTCTAGAATCAGAAGACCCAGAAAAAGATATTTATATGTATATAAATTCACCAGGCGGAGTTGTTACATCGGGTTTAGCAATCTACGATACTATGCAATATATAAAACCAAAAGTTTCAACTGTTTGTATGGGTCAAGCTTGTTCAATGGGTTCTTTATTGTTACAGGCTGGTGCGCCTGGAAAAAGATTATCTTTACCTAATGCTAGAATTATGATACATCAACCATCTGGCGGTTATCAAGGACAGGCAACGGATATAGAAATTCATACAAAAGAAATTTTAAAAACAAAAAAACAATTAAATCAAATTTATGTTAAGCATACTGGTCAAAAATTATCTGTTATAGAAAAAAATATGGAAAGAGATAATTTTATGAGTCCAGATGAAGCTTTGAAATTTGGATTAATAGATAAAATAATTATTAATAGAGAAGAGCTTGAAAAAGAAATAAAAAATAAATAAATTATAAAAATAACAATTATAATTTAGAGTATATATGGTATTTAATATAATCTAAACACAAAATTTGTGTTTAGATATATTTTTAATAAATTTTACTATTTTTAAAATAGAATTACTTCTTTTCTAATAATTTAAAATTTTCTTTGTTTTTGTTTTGTCGATTTAAAATATTATTAATTTCACTTCCAAAATTATTAAAATATTGAATTGTATTTAAATTAACTTCATTATCCAAAGAATTATTAGCTCCGATAAAATTATTAGCAGCCTGTTGTCTTAATTCTTTTTGATTTTTATTATAAATTTCTAGTCCTTTTTTAATTTCTGGATAATTTTTAGATATAGATCGCAAATATTCCATTAATTCATTATCTTTAATTTTTAGCCTCTTGTCAGAGAGGAAAAGTTTAATTACTTCTTGGTTTTTGTTCACAACCGTATAATGAAGTGGAGTTTCACCACCCCAATCATTTTTAGCATTTACATCTATTCCTTCCTGCTTAAGTAAAAGATCAACTATATCTAAATTTCCACTTCTAGCAGCATAATGAAGTGGAGTATTACCATTTATGTCTTTTGCATTTATATCTATTCCTTTATGCTTAATTAAAAACTCAACCATCCCTAATTTTCCATATTTAGCAGCATAATGAAGTAGAGTATTACCATCTATGTCTTTTGCATTTATATCTATACTATATCCTTTTTTTTCAGCATATTCGATTAAAAAATATACTTTTTCTAAATCATCTAGCTTATCTATTAATTTATACCATAATCGATTATTAGGTTTTTTATTTTTTGATTTATTTTCTGCCTCTTGGTCATTATTCTTTTTTATTTCTTCAAAGAGACTTAAAGCCATTAATGGATTTTTAACATATTTTAGTAACCCAACTATT
>CATOJU010000186.1 GCA_951800555.1 uncultured Rickettsiales bacterium
AACAATTTGTTAAAATTTCATAAAAAATTTCCTTCCTGATACTCATTAATTCGATGAATTGAATTAATCTTTTAAAGAGATTGTCTTATTTTTATTTTTGAATGAGCGATCGCATTCAATTGATTTAAATGAAATAACAAGAAATAAATGCCATATTCTATAGCCATTTTCATCCACTTCCGCAGCTTGAATAAATTTTACAATTTGATATGATGCTTTCATAAATTTTACAAATTTTTGAATAAAATGACCAATTATCAATTTAATTTTGGATATTTTTAGTAAAAGTCAATGTCAGATAAAAAAGAATCAATTAAAATTTCCAATCCATAATATTTTAAAATCATTTATCTGAGTTAAAAGAATTGTCAAACCTGATAATCAATATCAGAATAACAAGCCTATTTTCCATATTTGATATCTAGATTTAATATCAAATTAATAATTTTGCAATCAATACCAAAAAAAATTATTGATAATTGGTATCAATCAGCTATGTTTACCAGTTACTTACGGTAGCCATTTTAACCGGTAATACCTGTCAAACCGTTGGTATTATGTATTACCGGTACAAATACTTAATTACCGGTTGATATTTGTACTTCTGTTAAGTGATTTTTTCGGTAATTATCCGGTAAATTTAATGAAAACTTTTTTAAAATTTTTTAAGGGGGGAGTCCCACACTAATAAAAAATCATTTATTTCAATGTATAATAAAAAGCAATAAGCCTAACTATTATAAATAATTTATCAAAGGATAAGCAATCTAAAATTCAACTTTTCCTAGATTTTTAATCAGATGAATTTTTATTATCAATCTTATATAATTTTTTAAACATTATCTTTTTAATAATACTTTTATATTATAATATTAATATATAAATAATAATTGTTATTTAACATATCAAAAATATAATTAATTTGCAGATATATTTAAATGTTTTGTTTTTTAATATTTCTCTCAAATTTTCAAATACACTGTTTTGATATAAATTTTAAATGTAAAACAAGCAATTTTCCGCTTTTTCACTTCAATCTGCCTTTACAAACTAAACCCTCGAACTAACGTTCAATGAATTTTTATAGTGGCTTTAATTATTTTTCATTTTTAGCTCTCAATCGAATATTATTAGTATTTAATTTTTTTTCAAGCTCCAAATTTATATTATACATTATATTTGTTTTTTAAATGCGTGCTTTTGACATTTTTTTGTGTATCCTTGCGCCAAAATGATAACATATTATTCGATCAGATTTTTTTAATTTTATTGCATTTTTGTAACTTTTTTTATAACGCTTACCTTTTTAGACATTATATTTTTGATTTTAATGTTTAATACATAATAAACACCTCTTTTTTTATATTTTTTATATTTTTTTATGTAAAGTATTCAAAAAAATGGGACTACTGGTCAAAAACCGTTTTTTTATCTAAGCACTTTGGATTAAATTAGTAATTAAGAAATTATAGTTTATTTGTTTATTAAATAGTATATCTGATAGATTTATCATATTTTTTTTTAGATATTTGGAAAAAAATGGAAAAAGTTAGAAAAAGTGCTTAAATTTTTGACAAAACTCGAGATAGAAAGATCTACTGAATCAAATCCTTATTCCATGCTTGGCTCTTTATTCCTTATAAAAATAAATTTATATATTGAATATTGAAGTAAAATCTTCAAAAATGAAGGACTACATACATTTTGAAAATTATGAAAATTTCCTATATAAATCGTGAAATTTCAAAATATATGTAGTCATTCATTTTTGAAGATTTACAAGTCAAATTATAAATATATCTTTATTAGACATAGGAATAAAATTCCAAGCATGCGATAAGGTTTTTGACCATTATTAGTCTAATTATTTAATGATTATTATAATGTTAAACGTATTTAAAAAAGAATCAACTTTTATAAAAGAAAAAAAACGTGAAATCCTATAAGCGACTATTTATTCACTATTTAATTATACTTTTAAATATGATTAGCTTAATAAATTTTGAAAATAAGAATTCATATTAGATATTATTTGTAATTTTAAATTATAAAAAAAAGAAAAAAAATCATAAAAAAAA
>CATOJU010000187.1 GCA_951800555.1 uncultured Rickettsiales bacterium
TTATTAGCTTTATACCTTCTTCATAACCCATTCTTCCTAAATTAGCATACTTTCTTATATTCCTTTTCCATAGACATCTATTAACAAATATAAATATACTATCTTCTATTGTTTTTATACTTCTAGAGAAAGCTTTTGTCCCCCTATTATATCTAGTAAAGGTATCTCTCATATAAAACCATTAATGAATTCTATTAAACAAGTTTTCTTCACTTTGTTTCGGCAAACTGTAGTGGATTGATAAACTAAAATGATTAAGTAAAAAATATCATTTTCCACCTTTGTTTTCTGCTTTATCTATAATATGTTTATTACAATCTATATAGTTTATATCATTATCATTAAATTTATGATATATATAGATAGATTATAGTCAATGAATATTATAGTTAATAAATAAAAAAAATGGGTAGTGCCGAAAATAAATTCTTTAATATTGACATTTAAAATAAATAATTTTTAATTTCTAAAAAGAATATAAAAAATGTTTTTTACTAATTATAATTCTCCAATTGGTAAATTGTACTTAATAAGTAACGGTTTTAGTTTAACAAATTTAATAATTAGAAAACAAATTGATTTATTAAATAATTGTCAAAAACAAGATGAATTGAAAATTTTTACAGAAGCTAAAAATTGGTTAAATAAATATTTTAATAAACAGAATCCAAAAATCAATGAAATATCTTTATTACCAAATGGCACAAATTTTCAAAAAATTATTTGGAAAATTTTATGTAATATTCCAAATGGAAAAATTTCAACTTACAGAGAAATTGCAAAAATTGTTGCAAAAAAACTATGTAAACTAAAAATGTCAGCCCAAGCAGTCGGCGGCGCTATTAGTAATAACCCTATTCCTATTATTATTCCTTGTCATAGAGTTGTCGGAGCAAATAATAATTTAGTTGGTTATTCTGAAGGTTTGGATATAAAAATTAAATTATTAGAATTTGAAGGAATTAACCTAGTAAAATATTTGAAATAAATATATCGTATTTTATAGTTTTAATTAAAATATTTTTATTTATTTTTATTATTTTATAGCAATTCGTTTATTCTAAAGATTTGATTATAAAAAAATTTTTGTATAATATTTATATTAAAATTGAATATCCTATATGTTAATAATACATTGTGATTGTTTTGTTTATAATACATTGATATTTATGATTTTAAAACTATCATCATTATATATAAAAAATTTTTTAAATTCTCTAGATTTTTATATTTATATAAATAAAAAATAAACCAATATTTTTTTATATTTAATAAATCTTGGTTTAATTACCGCACATTATTGTTCTAAAATTTCACCACATTTTATTTAAATAATGATTAAAAAATTTAAAAAAGTTTAAACTTAAATAGTTTAATTAAATAAAAATTTTAGTAATATTTATTAGTAGTTTTAATATTTTTTGATTTTAAACTTTGTTAATATATTATATACAACATATTAACAAATATATTTAATTTTATGAAAAAGTCAATTATATTTATATTATCTTTTACAATATTTATTGGTTTTGGCAATATCTATGCAAATGGTTTTGAACTATTTGAAAATTCACGAGCTAAAGATAATCTTCCAGGTATAAAAGAACCTGTAAATAATCTTCAAAGTATAAAAAAAACTAAAACTATAAAAAATAAAAAAATTACTTTGGCAGATTTTTATACCGATGATATAAATGAAAGTAATATAAAGGACTATATTTTAGAAATGAGAGAGGATGTAGAAGAAAGTAAAAAAATAAATAATTTTCATGAAAAAATTGTGAATGTTTTAGAAAGATTATATAACGAAGAAAAAAATAAAGAGTTATAATTTATAATATTTTTAATTAAAAATTACAAACCAACTTTTTAATAAACTACCCCGATGCGGAGCATGGGGGTACTATTGGAATAAATTTTATCAACCTTCTGCATAAAAAATTTTCTAAAAAAACAAATATTAAAAAAATAAAGACTTTTTATATTTTTATAATAGAGTGTAATTTATATATTTTTAATATTAAAAGTAAATAAAAAATTTAAGCACTTTAAAGTAAAGGTT
>CATOJU010000188.1 GCA_951800555.1 uncultured Rickettsiales bacterium
ATATTTTAAATAAAATTTATTTTTTTAAATGAAAAAATGAAAGAGAAAACAAAATTTTTGATACAATATTATTTAATATATTTTTTTAAAAGTTTCCTTTTTTTAAAAATATATTTGGTATTAGTTTTAACAAAAAACTTAACAGCAACACAAGTAAGCCTTATTCTTTCTATTTATAGCGTAACTTCAATTTTAATGGAAATACCAATAGGAACTTTATCCGATATAGTTGGTTGCAAGAAATTAATAATATATTCTATATTAATTTTAATATTTGGTTACTTTATTGTTTTATTTAACAAAAATTTTTATGGGTTTTGTATATTTTATTGTTGTTTTGGATTACACGACACAATATTTTCTGTTTCGAAAGAAGCATTAATATATAATAATATAAAATATTTAGGTTTAAAAAATAATTTTCCTAAATATAAAAATATAACAAGAATTATATCCTTTATATCACTGTCAATTGCAACTTTTATTGCTGGTAAATTAGTAAATGATAATTTAGATTTAGTATTAGAAATAGATATTTTATCATTAGTTATATATTCTATAATTATTTTATGGACTAATGAACGAAGAAATATTAATATTAAAAAGTTAAATAATGACTATATAAAATCACTAAAAAATGGACTTAAATATGTAATAAAACACAAAACTTTAATGAAATTTGTTATATTTGAAGGAATTTGGTATTCAATAATAACAATAACCGTTAGCTTTTGCCCAGTATTTTATAAAGAAATGTATTCTGCAGAAAAAGTAAATATTATGGTTTCTTCTCAAATAATATCATTAGCAATTTTACAATCTTGTTTTATTAATATTTTTCGCAAATTTAAAATACAAACGCATGTTACATTATTTATATTCGGGGCAATTTACGGAACAATATCATTTTATTTATATGATATTAGATATAGTTTTGTATTAAATATTCTTTATTTCTTTTTTACTCAAATGGCAGATGTATTAATATATGTAAAAATACAAGATTTAATACCAAGTAAATCAAGGTCTTGTATAGCTTCTATAAGAAGTTTTTCAGATTCATTATTTAAATTATTCTTTTTATATGAAATAGGTATTTTATCAAAAAAATATGATTATAGAACTGGCTTTTTTGTTTTATTTGTGTTTTATTTCTTTTGTTGTATGATTTTTATTTATAGTATTTATAAAGATAATCATTTAAAAAAAAATTAAATAATTTTAAGTTCTTAAAAAATATTTTTTTATATATATATTCTATTTTTATAATTAGGATTTTTGTATAAAAAATTACATTTTTTTAATATCTTTTATATTGTTGAATTCCGTCCATTATTATATTAAAAGTCGCAACTTTTCCTTTATCTAAATTTTTAATATCAACATATTCAACTTTTGCAGTTAATTTTTTTCTATCGCTATCTGGATAAGTTAAATAAATTGGGTCGGTTTTATTTCTAAAATGATTTTCAAAATACATTTCAGTTTCTATTATTCCAAATTTTCTGTGCGCTATTATAAAATTAATATGTGGTGCCCTATCATCATAAAACCCAGGGAATATAGTTAAAAATTCATAATTTCCCATATTATTTGTCACAGATTGCCCTGACATTATAAAATTTGGATCAATAAATTTACTATTTTTATTTAATAAAGAATGATAAAACCCAGCGGCATTCGTTTGCCATATTTTTATTATAACTCCCTCAATTGGCACCTTAAAAGCATCGATTACATTCCCTTTTATATATAAAGGCTCTCCAACAGCCATATAAAAAGACCCAGTCTTTCTTGTTAAATTATTATTTTTATTAAAAATTTTAGGTTTTGATAAATTATCTATTATTAAAGCCGATGGTGTTTGCGGTAACGGATTAAATATGTCACTTTTATAATTATCTTTTGAAAAACAATTATGATTGTAAAAAAATAAAAATAATAAAAATAATAAAAACTTTTTCATTTTTAAATTAAAAAATTATATTTTATAAAAGTGTATTTTAAATAATCTATTTTTCAATATTTAATTTTTAACTATGGCACTTCAGCCTA
>CATOJU010000189.1 GCA_951800555.1 uncultured Rickettsiales bacterium
AATTCTTTAAAAATTTTTAAAGAATCTTCACCATTAACCAATAATGAATAAAAATCTATTTGTTTAATTATTATATTTTCTTCTGCAATTTCTAGCAAAAATTTTTTTATATTTTCTTCATTTTTAAAACATTCAACTGATAAAGTTGATCTTTTCATCAATAATTCCAATCTTTCAATATTATCTTCTTTATCTTTACTATTTGAATTATTGAATATTTTTTCCATAATTTCTTCTAATAAGAAATTAATATTGGTGATTTCTTTAAGCTTACCTTTATCAATAATTTGCAATATGAGTTTTGTAACAGTTTCTTTATCACTTTTATCACAGAATTTTTCAAATTTAAAATTCCTATAGTTTAAAAATCCCAATATTTTTTGTTTTTTATCAATACTAATTTCATCATTTTTAATAAAATCTTCAAGAGTTTCATTTGGAATAAATTCGGCTTTTATATTTTTTTTCTTTTCTTCTGGTAAATTTAGTAAAAATTTTTCTAAAACATTTTTTTCTAGATATTCAATAAAATAACCGTCTTTTATTAAAAATTCTATGGAACTATTAATAGTACCAGTTGTACCACCTTTTTTTCTTGTTTCTATAATTTTATCGTAAAAAAATTTGTTATTCTCACAACATTTAATTACACTTTCTAGTATATCATCTGGCAGGTATCCTTTATAAAACTTTTGAAAAATAGGTTTTATAAGTTTTTTAAGTTCTTCCATATCTATAAGTTCTTCCATATTTATATCTCTCCAATATTTTTTTTATAAAAATTAAAATACTTATATTAAGAAATCAAGTAAAAAAATAGTATTGTACTGGTTCACATCATTTGGGAAAAACTTCCTTTATTTTTATTTTATATTTATTAACTCCAATCTTGCCTTTTAACTTAACTTCATCTTTATTTTTTAACCAGTAAATCAATACTAGTGAAAAAAAACTATGAATTAAACCCCTTATTTAATATATTAAATTGTATTATAAAGATATACTTTAATTTAATTATTAAATATTATTAATGTTTTTAATATTTTAAATTTTAAAAATATATTGACAATTAAAACTATCATAATAAATAATATTTTATTAAATAAATACATTATATAATGTAGTTATATTAATTAATTTAAAAACATTATATATTTTAAAATATGAAGATTATTATTTTTAACATAAAAGGTGGACAGGGTAAAACAAGTTTAGCAATCAATTTAGCTCTAACATTAAATGCTGGAATAATAACCAATGATCTATATAGTCCTCTAGAAAAGGTATTGCCAGAAAATCAATTTATAAAGGTTGATTTGAATTCAGATTTTCCTATTATAGAAGAAGACAATATAAATATTATTTATGATCTTGGTGGTTGGATTGATGTTAGAAGTGTTAAATTATTCAGTGAAGCTGATCTTATTATTATTCCAATAATTAATGATTATATTAATAATCAAGTGGCTATTAACACTATAGAGGAAATTAAAAAATATAATGAAAATATTTTGATAATTGCCAATAGAACAGAAAAAAAAGATTATGAGGACATAACTAATTTGATACAAGGAATTTATGGAAACAAATTCCCAGTATTAGAATTAAAAAAAACTACAGCCTTTTCTAAAATTTTTACTAGATCAAAAAGTATAGAAAATATAATAAAAGAGGATAAACTTTTGGCTTTTTCCTATAGAGAGGTTCAAAAACAATTGGAAAAAATAGTTGAATTTATTATTAACTATAAAAAGGAGTTTTAAATGGATTTAAGTAAATATAAAGTTGAAAGTAAAGATGTATTCAAAGAAGAAAATATAGAAGATAAACCTAAACAAACGGTTAGGAAAAAACTTGGTAGAAAACCAGCAGAGGAACCATTAAAGAAATTGGTATCTGTTTATTTTACGGAAGCAGAATATAAACTAATAGAAGAAATTGCAGATGGTAGACCTATAGCTAGTGTTTTGAGAAAAGTGGTTAAAAAATATTTAATTAATAATATGAAATAATTTTATTAATGTTTATACATTATTTAATGTAAAAAATATTT
>CATOJU010000190.1 GCA_951800555.1 uncultured Rickettsiales bacterium
ATGATGATAATAAACAATTAATAATAGCTGTATTTAAAAATAAAAGTTACATAAAAAATAATTCTAAAAAAGTTAAAATTTATTTTCTTTTTATAATTGAGATATTAGTTTTCATTATCATAATTTATTAATCAATCAAAATTGACTTTTTCTATGAATTGTCTCAATTATAAAATAAAAATCAATTGAAAATTTCCATAGTTTTTTTTCTAAAAAGTGATTTTATTAAAAAAACAGCAAGCATAAATATAATATATATAAATATTTAATAATTCTTAAATTTTAAAATTCTGATAAAAAATGAGAGCATAAAAATTTGAGAAGAGAAAAAAAAAATCTTAAATATTTTTATTTATAGTAATCCTGCCCTAGCAAAAATTATTCTATAATTGCAAGTTTTACTTGCCATTATTATAGATTGCTCAATTAATTTTACATACTCGTCTTTGCTCAAATTTGTGTCACTCTCCAGAAATCTTTGGCCAAGTAGCCATTCAAAATTATTGTGAACAATTGAGAAGAATTCTTCAATTGGGTTGGTGAAACAACCCAATGCAGCGGTTCTAGTAATAAAGCAGTTATTACTATTTAAATAATTTTGAGTGATTTCTGTAACACCGTGAAAAGATGCATTGTCGCATAAAAAATATTTTTTTTCGTCATTATGTGGAAATTGATCATTTAATTTCCATAAAAAGGTATTAAAAATTTCTGAATCAATAGGTTTTTCTGAGATATAATATAAAACTACATTTGAGTTTGATATTGCACATATCAGATAAAAAGGGGAGATATTATACAATTGATCAGTTGAATTTACCATGGTTGCGGTTCCCCGCCCTTTGAAACTTTTGTGCACTCTCAAATCTTTGCAACGGTATTTTTTGGGTGCAAACGGTTTCTCATCGACACACATAGTATTATTAAAGTTCACACCATTTATTGCTCTTGAAACAGTCATTTCAACAAAATCGTTAAAACGCACATAGTATCCTCCTGTTTTAATATTTTGAACTTTTGACACATTATTTGATAGGACACGAAAATGATTATATGAAATCTGACAGTTTGTTTCTTTTTGAAAATGCTGACAAAGCTGTTTCAATGAAACAGCTCTTTTTGCTGACTGCTTATACCATTCATCAACTTTAGACGTCAAAGATTTCTTCATATATAAGTAAAAGCAATATGAATTAAAATGTATTTTACGTATATTTCTTTTTTAAGCTTATAAAATATAAATTAAAATGTATTTTTACAATTTTTATTAAATATATTTACATATAAAAGCATTTTGAAAATTTATTATTTGTTAAATTTTGTTATATTTTTAAAACAAATTTAAAAATATTTGAGGAACCAAGTTTAATTGAAATAAACGGGTACTAAGGCTAATTATATATAGAAAAAATCATAATAATTTTTTTTTTTCAATATGATTTTTGCATTGAGATAAAATACATTTATTTGGATGATTTTATTAATAATATTTGATATAAACAGGAAAATAAAATAATAAATCAAAATTAAAAATTTATATGAAGCAAACACAAAAGTTATTTATTATTTAGTAATAAACACAAAACATGAAAAAAAAGTTGTTCAAAAAAAAAAAATATAAAGGATTTTTTTTTATGTGATAAATTACCAAAGAAAAAAACCATTTAAATATTATTTATATTTGATTTTTATTAGATTAATCGAATAATTTTTTTAAAAGAACAAAAGTTTTTTTATTATAATTTGAGATCAAATAATTTAATGTGATATTAATATTTTTCTGTGTTCAGTGTTGTATCAAGATGGCCAAAGGACGGTGATTACAAAAATACCTTGAACACAGAGCAAACACAACGAAACACGATTTTGTGTTCTGTGTTCAGATATTTTTGAGTGAATGTGTGAACCCAAAACCCAAAAACGTGTTTCTTTGTATTTTTTTTGGGTTTGAGATATATTTATAATCTGTATCTTTTGGCCATTCTAGCACAACATTAAACCCAAAAAAATATTCATAAAAAAC
>CATOJU010000191.1 GCA_951800555.1 uncultured Rickettsiales bacterium
ATTTAAATATGGAACTTCTTCATAATTATTTTCAATAATAAATGAATTACTTTCCATTTCTATAATATTATTATTTTCCTTCATTTTTTTACCTTTTTAATTATTCTATATTAGTTATATTTAAAATATTCTTGCAATATGTAATAAAAGGGGTTTTTAAACTTTTACACAACTTACAAAAAGTTTTTTTATTCATATCATTTATAAATAATAACATTTTATCTATATTTTCAATAGCTTCTGTTTCCGTTTTGAAAGTTTTGATTAATTCGTTTAAATTTATGGAAAATTCTTTACCTTTACATTTACCGCAAGATTCCTTTGCATAAAAAGTACCTAATCTTTTTATAAAATCAAGAAAATTTCTTTCTCTTTTATCGAAAATTTCAATAGAACCAGCACCCATCATAACAATATCTTTTAATTGGTTTATATTATAAACTGGACCACTAGCACTTCCACCTATTTGTACAAAATAATTTTCATTTAAAGCAATACTATTATTTTTTAAAATATTATAAATATTTTCTTCAATTTTATGTCTTGCTACAAATTTTTTTTCAATTCCATCACCAAAAATTCCAGAAAATCTACAATTATCATAATCATCATCCAAAATTCTACAAATATCATAAAAAGTTTCTACATTATTCATCATTGTTGGTTTTTCAAAAAGACCTTTTACAACGGTTCTATGAATTCTTGGTTTCGGTTGAGCTATACCTGTTTCAATGATATTCATTAAAGCACTGGCCTCACCACCAATATAACAGGGATTTTCAATAGAAATATGAAATTTTATACCGGACCATTTATAATTATTTATATAATAAAATAATTTTGGTTGTAATTCATTTAAATAATCCTGATTTATATGGATATAAATTTCAACATTACAATCTAAAAATTTAATAGCATAATCAATACCTTTAAAAACTTTATCCATATGATTACGCCAAATATATAAATCTTTAAATAATCCTAATTCTCCTTCCGATGAGTTGCAAATTATATATTTTAAATCTCCTTCTGCTTCAGCTACACCTTTCCATTTATCTGCTGTTGGAAATGCCGCTCCCCCTTTACCTAAAAGTCCAGCGTTTTTTATTTTTTCAATGACTACTTCTTTATTCATAATTTATATATAATTAAGATTCAATAATTTAGATTAATATTAAAACTATTTTTTTAAAAATCTATATTAGATTTATGTAAAGAATTGACAGACTAACTATCAAAATAACATTTTTAGAATTATAAAGAAAATAATAAAAAATAAAAATTAACAATTAATTTTAATATTACTTTATAATTTATAAAATTTTCAATATCTTGAAATTGCTCATATAATTTTAGCGATTTCAAGATATGTAAAAAAATCTATTAAATTAAATAATAGTTTTTTTAATTAAAGATCTTTTTGTTTTTTTATACTATTTAAATATTTTTCTGCTTCATTAATTGCTTTATCTAACTCTTCAGATTTTTTTTTATTTTTTTTAATATTCTTCTTAATATCGTTTAGTGTACTTTTAAAATTTTCAACTTTCTTTTCTTTTTCTTCGATATTTTCTGTTTTTTCTTTAATATCAAGTATTTTTTTATTAACATATGAAGTAATTATATTAGTATTTTCTGTTTTTATAGCATAATTAATTATTTTTTCTTCTTCTTTATTTGGTATATCTATATCATCTCTTTTTAGTAAGGACTCAAGTACTATTGATTTATCTTTTCCAATTGCATAATTAATTATTATTTCTTTTTCTATATCAGATATATTTATACTATTATTTTCAAGTAAAGATTGAATTGATTCTGGATCATCTTTAATAATATAGTTAGCTATCATTATTCTTCTTCTTATTTCAATATTTCCACTTTCAATAGCATAATATAATGGTGTTTCTCCATAACAATCTTTTGCATTTATATCTATATTTGGTTGTTTAAGTAAAAGGTTGATAATTTCAATATTTCTACTTTCAATAGCATAAT
>CATOJU010000192.1 GCA_951800555.1 uncultured Rickettsiales bacterium
ATCGTTTATAATTATCTTATAAAAATGTTTGAGATGTGTGTTTTATTTAACTCTGTTCATTTGGGAGAAACATTAGAATAAGAATAATTGATATTAAGCTTTAATCTTTATTGATTTTATTGTTTTTTGAAATCGTTTATAATTATCTTATAAAAGTGTTTGAGATGTGTGTTTTATTTAACTCTGTTTATTTGGGAGAAACATTAGAATAAGAATAATTGGTATTGCGCTTTAATCTTTATTGATTTTATTTGTTTTTGAAATCGTTTATAATTATCTTATAAAAGTGTTTGAGATGTGTGTTTTATTTAACTCTGTTTATTTAGGAGAAACATTAGAATAAGAATAATTGATATTGTGCGTTAATTTTGTTGCTTTTATAATAAAAAACATTACAAATTTAAATTAATTTCATAATAAGGAAAAAATGAATAAAAAGAATAAATAGGGCGCCCCCGGGGGCTAAAAAACTATACTTACGCTTGTCATTTCGTCCAAAAATGACGTCGACGCAATGTTGGGAGGACATTGCTCGCGAGTGGTATAGTAAAAAAAATATCTTTTAATTTAAAGTTTTCAATAGATAACCGATTAATTAACCGTCATTTTTAACGTCAAATGTTTGAACACAAATCATTATTTCACAGATTTGCACCTAAAATATAATATCTGTTTATATATGTCTAATAAATAAAAATATAGCTTATTATAAAGATTGGCCTGGCCAAAACCAAATTCTAATGAATTTATTTTTTGAATATAAGAAACTCTATTTATTTCATCCTATAAAATATAATGATCAATAATTGTAAAATTTTAAATATTTATATAGAATAATAAATTTATTTTTCAAGTTTAAATAAATTATATTTTGTTTTTTTTAGAGAAAATACACTTTTTTTTTTTAATTAATTTTGAAATGTTTATAAAATAATTTGAAATAACAATTCAAATATAATTTCAATTTTTATTTGTACTGATATCAATAGAAAATTTAAATCTCGCACAGTTTGGTTATGGCATGTTAATTTTTTATTTAAATTTGTATACGGTTTAAATGCATATGCATTGAAAATATTATTGTAAATAAAACCTTTCTTATAAAGAAAGCACTCCGATCTTGCATAAAACATGTGTAAAAGCTGTTTAAAATCATATGATTGAATTATTACAAGTTTCTAGAATTGAAATATAATTCAATTATGCATGTCATGAAATTTTTGCTTCCATTTCATGATAAATGTAAACTTTTGAATGGCGCTCAATTATTGGTACAACCGTTGAGAAGTAGTTTATAATATGGTTTTCTTGTCATCATGAATGAATCATACATATTTTCCTCATATATAAATGCATATATTTATATATTTCCTAGATGTAAAGTAATTTTATCTGGATTATATTCATGAATTGAGAAAGAATCATTTATATATATATATTAAGTTTTTTGAATCTATATTATTTTTTTTTGATTTTGATTGAATCTATGTATTTTTCCTTTGATTCTGATTGAATCTATATAATATTTCTTTGTTTCTGATTGAATCTATATAATATTTCTTTGATTCTGATTGAATCTATATAATATTTCTTTGATTCTGATTGAATCTATATAATATTTCTTTGTTTCTGATTGAATCTATATAATATTTCTTTGTTTCTGATTGAATCTATATAATATTTCTTTGTTTCTGATTGAATCTATATAATATTTCTTTGATTCTGATTGAATCTATATAATATTTCTTTGTTTCTGATTGAATCTATGTATTATTCCTTTGATTCTGATTGAATCTATATAATATTTCTTTGATTCTGATTGAATCTATATAATAGATCTCTAAATGGGCGAAAAAATCTTCCCCTTTGTGGAAAATAACACCTATCATAGACTATTCAAAATGTTTTGAAGGAAAGTAAAAAACATTGTCGAACTATTTGTTTAATTGA
>CATOJU010000193.1 GCA_951800555.1 uncultured Rickettsiales bacterium
ATGATAAAAAAAATTATGAGAAGGCAAATAATTATTTTGATAAAGGTAATTATTATAGTTTTTATTCAAATAAAAATAATATAATTCATTTTATAGAAGAAAATTATCTTAATCCAGATATTTTATACAAAAAAATAAAAGATCTAAAAACTTTTTATATAAATTGTTATGATGAAGAAAAAAAAATCGAAGTATTTGAAATATTAAATAATAACATTAAAAAAATAGAAGAAGAATTTAAAAATAATAAAACTATAAGTAATTTAGATGAAAAATTGAGTGCATTGAATTTTTTTAGGTCTATTTCTTTAATTATGACAAAAAATAAAAAGTATTTATTAGATTATTTAAATTGTAGAAAAAATATTATAAATTATTATTCAAAAAATAATTCAGTAGATGCTAAAATAGCTTATTTATCATTTTTAAATATTTATAAAAATGAACTTGAAATAGAATTAGAAAAAGATGAAAAACAAATGGCTGAAGGATTATATAATAATCTATCAGATTTACAGGATACAAATATATTATATAAAAATGCTCAGTATCAATGTGCTAAATATATAGAAAAAGAGGATGTTAATAAAGCAATGAAACATTTTGAAAATAGTGCTTTTTTCGGTTATGATAAATCTAAAATAGGGGTATTAAAATATTATTTAGAAGAATATAATAAAGCGGAAGAAAATTGCGTAAAAGAAGATAGAAAAAAAGATATTGAATTATTATTATCAACTTTGCCGGAAGAATATAATGAAGAAAAAGCAGAAATTTACGAACAAATAAATGATTACGAAAAAGCTATAAAGTGTTACAATAAAATCATTGAAAAAGCTGATAATAAAAAAAACTATATAGATGGTTCTATTAAATTAAAAAAATTTTTTACAAAAATTGGAGATTGTTTTACAAAACTTGGTGATGAAAGTTTTAATAAATATAATGTTAATAATGAAAAATCTATAAACTTCTATAAAGAAGCTATCAAAAATTATATATTTTCTGGAAATGGGAATTCTAATAAAGCGCCTACAATTGAAACAATTTATAAAATTGCTACTAATTATAAAAAAATAAATAATTTTGAAGAATATAAATATAAAATTATGTTAATACAAACAATTTTAAATAATTTTACAGAAAAAAAATTAAAAAATATGGAAAAATATAATAAGGGCTTTTTAGCAAATTTATATTTTGAATTATCACAAAATAAAGATATAATATATATTCCTTTAATTAAAAATGGAAATATAGAAAAAAAAGAAGATATTGAAAGCAAACAAATAAAAAAATCAAAAAAATATCTTAAAATGGCAGTAGATTTAGATTGCCAAGAAGCAATAATTGAGTACATAGATATACTATTGAAGGATAATAAAAATTTTAGAACTAAAAATAAAATTTTTAATTTATTAAATAAACTAATAACACCGGAGGCTAAATTTAAAGCTGCTAAAAAATTAGAAAAATTATATAAAAATATGGCTTTTAAATTGTTAAAGGAAGCTTCAAATCTTGGGAATTTAGATGCCAAATATGAGTTGGCAGTAAAATTAAAATCTGGGCTTGATATAAAAAAAGATGAAAAGAAGGCTATTGAATTATTTGAATGTGTATCTAAAAATTCAAGTGATTTAAATATTAAAATAGAATCATTAATGGCACTTGGAGATATTTATTTTTTAAATAAAAATTTCTCTAATTTGCAAGATGCAAAATATTACTATAATAAAGCAATTGATATTTGTAATTTAAAACAATCTAATGAAACAACTTTAAAAGTAACGGAAATTAAAATTAAACGAAAAATATTAGATTTTGGTGTGAATACAAATGATGAAGAAATAAAAGAAGTAACGAATAATATGTTTAATTATTTATGCAGAATTAATTTAGATCAAAAAGAAAAA
>CATOJU010000194.1 GCA_951800555.1 uncultured Rickettsiales bacterium
AATTAATAAAATTACTAAAAAAAATGTAATTTAGTAATATGATTTTTTTTATTATAAAAAAATAATCAATCTATAAAAGTTAATAGTAAAAAAGATAAATATTGACCAATACCTAAAAATAGAAATTTTATTGATTTTAAAAAAATATCAATTAGTATTTATTAAAAATAAAATTAAATTAATATAACTATGTCAACTATAAAAGATACTATCAAAAGGGTTATTATTCCAATAAACAGCGAAGGTTATGGTATTATTGTCATAATGGCTGTAGCAGTAGCTATACTATCCATAATATGGGATGTTTTGGCAATTATTTTATTTATTTTATTAGCTTTTACAATATATTTTTTTAGAGATCCAGTAAGAGTTATAAATAATGAAGAAAATACTTTAGTAGCTCCAGCAGATGGTATTGTTGATGCTATTGAAGAAGTTGCTCCACCAACTGAATTGGAAATGAATGAAAATATAAAATGGACTAGAGTTAGTATATTTTTAAGTATATTTAATGTTCATATTCAAAGAATTCCAATTAATGGAAAAATTACGAAATTGCATTATAGGGAAGGTAAATTTGTTAATGTTTCTTCTGATAAATACAGTAAAGATAATGAAAGACAATCTTGTGTCTTAGAAACAAAGGATGGCTTTGAAATTCCATTCGTTCAAATAGCTGGTTTAATAGCAAGAAGAATAATTTGTAATTTGAGTATCGGACAAGAAGTTGAAAAAGGTGACAAATATGGTATTATAAAATTTGGAAGCAGAGTTGACATTTATTTGCCAGAAGGAATAATGCCCGTGGTACAAGTAGGACAAACTATGATAGCTGGTGAAAGTGTAATAGCTAGAATTAATAAATAATAAAAAGGATATATAATATGGATAATAGAGAAGAACAAAATAGTTTTGATATTACAAAACTTATTCCTAATATAATAACAATGTCGGCATTATGTCTAGGATTATTTGCTGTTAGAATGGCGATAATGGGAAATTTTGAAGCAGCAGCAGGCTATATAATAATTTCTTGTTTACTTGATGGAGTAGATGGAAATGTAGCTAGAAAATTAAATGCATCCAGTGAATTTGGAGCTCAAATGGATTCTTTAGCAGATTTTTTTAATTTTGGTGTTGCTCCTGGTTTTACAGTTTATTTTTGGAAAATGGAAGAGTTTGATAAAATAAAAGGTATTGCTTGGTTTCCAGTATTAATGTTAGCTGTTTGTATGGCTATAAGGCTAGCAAGATTTAATGTTGCACTAAATAATGAAGATCATGAAAATCCTTTGAATAAATATTTCTTTAAGGGAATTCCTGCTCCTATGGCAGCAGCATTAGTTTTATTCCCTATGGTTGTATCTTTTGAATTCCAAGAATTAACTTTATTTTCATGCCCTTTATTTGTTATAATTAATACAACAGTAGTGGCTTTTATGGCTGGGAGTACAATTCCTACACCTTGTTTTAAAAAAATAAAATTTAAATCAACCCATAAACAAATAGTTTTGATTATAATTGCTATTTTATTAATAGGTTTATTGATTAAAACTTGGTTGACTGGAATGTTGATTTGTGGATTTTATATAATTTCTACATTTGTGAGCTGGATATTTTATTATAAATTTTATAGAGAACAAAAAATTAAAAAATAATAACATTTTTACATTATAGTGTAAATATTCCATAAATATTTTATTTATGGAATATTTTTTATGTTGTTAATAATATAAACGGAAGTAAATCTTTTAGTGGTATAGGTATCTAATCCATCAGTACAAAAAATAATTTACATTGTATTCGTTATTTATTCTATTAAATAATCTGCTATAGGTTTCTTTTGTTCTATCTCCTATTTCCTTCGGCAAACTTCGGTATCAGTGATGTTAAGTAAACTTACATCCCTG
>CATOJU010000195.1 GCA_951800555.1 uncultured Rickettsiales bacterium
ATTTTGAAGAATGGATAAATAATTTGAGTGACGAAGAAGGAAATAGAGTAGCAAAAGAAATTAAAGCTGTTAGATTTAATCAAAATTATTTTTATTCTTGGAATGGTGAAAATTTGATAAAAATATAATATTTTGCATAAAAATTACAAACTATATAATTACAGTTATTTATTTTTTTTATTTGTTAATAAAATATTATTAAAAATTTTAATTTTTATTTCATCACCATCAAAATAGTAAACTTTTCCATATAAAAAATATTCTTTTTTACTTTCAATTTTAATTTTATCGTTATTTATTAAATTATTATAAAATAAAATTTTATGTAATACAATTTCATTTTTTCCAGATTTTTCAAAAATAGCTAAAAAACTTGGAGAGTATGGTACAATATTTACGTCATTTAGTAAATTATCTACAAAAAAATGATTATTATCAACAATAATGTCACGAACTTTATTATTTTCAATAGTCTGTATATCAATATTATCTTCTATATTAAAGAACATTTTTCTGTTATTTGAAAAATTCAGTTTTAAATCTTCTTTTTTATCCTTATATAGATTTATTTCTTTAATTCCATTATTTTCTAAAACATAAATTACATTTTTAAAAATAAACATATCTTTTGGTGATTCTAAATAAGTTAATAGTTTATCTTCAACTAAACCTTCTTTTATTTTATGTATTATTTTATTATTTTCTGTGTCTATAAAATATATATTATTATTACTATTTATATAAAAAGATTTTATTTTGTCATACAAAGAAATATTATTACAATCACTAAAATTTACTTCAATATTATTTTCTTTACCATTAAATGAATAAAGTATATTATAATCTAGATCAAAATAATAAAATTTATTTTTATATTTTATTATTTTTTTTACTTTGCCAATTTCATAATTTAAGTTGAATTTTTTATTTAAAGGCTTTATTTCTTTGTTATTTATATTATAAATTCTTATTCCGTCATTAATATCAAAACTGGCTAAAATATTGTTTTCGTCCAAAAATTCAAAATCTGTAATACCAAATAATTGTTGATCTTCAATAAAAGTATCAATAGTTTGATTTTCAAAGTTTACTATTTTTATCGAACTATCACACATATCTGTTATATACAATTTTTCGTTTATATATTTTAAACCACTGGGTAGACAAAAATTTTTACTTGCAATATCATAAATAATGTCGCCATCTAAAGATGTTATTAATATTCTTTTTGTACCAGAATCTAGAATAGCCATTAATGGATAATCGTATTTTTTACTTTTTATAAATATAATTTTATTAAATGTATCGATAAATTTTGCATCTTCATCATAAACATTATTAGGAGTACTTCTGATACTAAATAATCTTTTTTGCATCAAAATTTCATTTATTTTTGATTTTAATTTATTAAATTCTATATCATTGTTAAAAATATATTTTATATTTCCTAATTCGTCTAGAATAATTAATTTATTATTTTTGAAATTAATACCTAATTTTTTTTTAAGTACAGATTTATTCATATATAAAACTGGATATTTAATCCCATAATTTTTAAGTAATAACTCTATTCTATTATCATTTGAATTAATAATATTAGTGTTTTCATCGTTTTTTATAACAATATCAAATGTATTTATTTCACTATAGTTGTGATTTATATATTTAGAAAGTTTTAGACTTTTTAAAAAATCAATATTATCATAACTATATATATTTATTATTGTTATTTTATTATTTAGAAAATTATCAATTAGTCTTATGTCTGTATTTACATTATATATATTATTACTTTTTTTTTCTATAGTATTTTTAAAAGTTCTATAAAATGGACTTTTAAAATCTACTATTATATATTTTGTAAACTTTATTATTAATGTTAAAACAAATAAAAATATTACA
>CATOJU010000196.1 GCA_951800555.1 uncultured Rickettsiales bacterium
GTCATGTTAATTCTCCTTTGTTTGTTTATAATTTTTATAAGTAAATATATTAAAATAATTAATTACATTATATAATATCATTGCTTTAAAGTTAATTGTTTGTGTTTTGAAAGTCAAGGGGATAATAACAATAGTCCATAAATCCTTTGGCAAACTTCGGATATAAGTTGTCAAATGAAAGTAAACTTTCATTCTCCAACATTTGGTCTTTGTTTTCTTTTATCCAAATATGATTTTCCTTTATTGTTTTTGGGATTATTATTTGTATTGCCAATAATACGTCATTATTACTATTGTCACTAATTTTATTTAAATTGATAATATTGTTATTATTAATATTATTTTTATAGTTATTTTTGTTCTTATCTTTAACTTTATTATACATAAATAAGAATACTCTATTATTTATGTTAATAAATAATAGAGTATAGTATTAATTTTAAAGTCAATATGAAGTGGGTAAAACCATCTAATATTTTTTATTTGACTTATTAAAATAAATAATTTATAATTATAGCAAACTTAGAGAAAGTATTTTTGTATGTATTTATTCCCACTTTAATACAACAAAAAAAGATGTTTTATAGATTTTATTAAAAGAAAAAAGATTTTTATGACAAAAAATATAATGAAAACTTTTTCAGCAACACCAAAAGATATAACAAGAAAATGGTATATTGTTGATGCAAGTGATTTAATTTTGGGAAGAATGTCAGTCGTGATCGCTGATTATTTAAGAGGAAAACATAAAGCAATTTTTACACCAAACATGGATTGTGGTGATTATATTATAGTTATAAATGCAGAAAAAGTTGCATTAACTGGAAATAAAGGATTAGAAAGATTTTATTGGCATACAGGTTATCCGGGCGGTATAAAATTTAGAACTAAAAATCAATTAAAGAAAGATAATCCAATAAAATTAATTGAAAATTCCGTAAGAAGAATGATTACAAGAAGTCCATTAGGAAGGAGTGTTTTAAAAAAATTATTTGTATATGCTGGAGATAATCATCCGCATTCAGCACAACAGCCAGAAATACTTGATATAAAGGCTATGAGTTCTAAAAATTCTAAAAGAAACTAGGAGATTATTATGACAGAAAAAGTTACTAAAAAACCAATAATAAAAAAAACAATTACTGCTAAAAAGCCAGTGGTAAAAAAAACAGATTCAAAAAACGAGAAAATTGCAAAAACTTCTAAAACTGAAAAAACTAATAAAACTGAAAATATTAAAATAGAAGAAATTTCTGATAAAAAAGTAAAAATTACAAAAACTAAAGTTAATAAACCAAAAACAGACAATTTAGATAGAGTTTATGCAACTGGAAAAAGAAAAAATGCAATAGCAAAAGTTTGGTTAAAAAAAGGAAGTGGAAAAATATTAATTAATAATAAAGAACCAAAAGAATATTTAAAAAGATCAATATTAGAAGTTGTTGTAAATGTTCCATTTGTTACCACTAATACTCAAGATAAATATGATGTTATTTGTTCTGTGTTAGGTGGTGGACTTTCAGGTCAAGCTGGTGCTATAAAACAAGGTATAGCTAAAGCTTTAAATATTTTAAATACAGAAGCTTATAGAAAAGAATTAAAAACTGCCGGTCTTTTAACAAGAGATTCAAGAATTGTTGAAAGAAAAAAACCTGGTTTAAAAAAAGCAAGAAAAGGTCAAGTTTTCAGCAAACGTTAATTTTATTTTTATCTCTCCAATTTTGGAGAGATTTTTTATTAAATTAAAATTAATATTTATATTTTTATTTCTTTTTTTTCAGTTATTGAAAGATCTGCAATTGCTCCATCATAATCTGGTTGCAATTGTTGTGGTGCTGGCGCTAGAGGTGGAGGAGGAGGTGGTTGCGGAACAACAAATCCTTTAAATCCT
>CATOJU010000197.1 GCA_951800555.1 uncultured Rickettsiales bacterium
TTGAATGAAAAAATTTTTATATTCAATTTAATATCGCAATTATTTTTTCCATCTTTTACTAATTTTTCAACTTCCCTAACAGATAATTTATTTTCAACTATATGATCAATTATCTCTTCGGCAAAATCACAATTTACTAAAACTTTTGCGTGCCCCATTTCTATTTTTCCTTCAATCAAATAATTTTTTATTACTTCTGGCAAAGTTAAAAGTCTTAATAAATTTGCAATATGACTTCTGCTTTTCCCAACAGTATTTGATATTTCTTGTTGTGTATAATTATATTTTTCAATTAATTCATTATAGGCATTTGCTTCTTCTATAGAATTTAAATTTTCCCTTTGTATATTTTCTATTATACTTAAACTAAAAGAATCTTTATCATCAAAATTCATAATAATAGCAGGAATTGTTTTTAAGCCAACTATTTTAGCTGACCTATATCTTCTTTCGCCAGCTATAATTTCATATTTATCACTGTCCTTTATTTTCCTTACTATAATAGGTTGTAGTATTCCATATTTTTTAATTGATTGTACTAATTCATTAATACTATTATCATTAAAATTTTTTCTAGGTTGCTTAGTATTAGCAACTATTAAATCAATTGATAATTCGCTATTTTTATTATTATTTTCTTCATTATTTTTATTAGCTATTATAGATAAATTTCTATTTCCCAATAACGACGATAGACCTTTACCTAATTTATTACTTTCTAAACTATTTTCTTTTAACATTCTTTTTTACCATTTCTTTTACAAAGTTAATATAAGCATTGGAACCGCTGCAATTTTGATCATAAATAATTGCAGGTAATCCAAAAGAAGCTGATTCCGCCAGTTTTACGTTTCTAGGTATCACTGTTTCATAAACAAGATCACCAAGGCAACTTCTTACATCTTTTTCCACTTGTTCCGTTAATTTATTCCTTTTATCATACATTGTCAACAAAACACCCATTATTGTTAATTTATGATTAAAATTGTTTTTTATTCTATCTAAAGTTTCCAAAAGATTACTTAATCCTTCTAGGGCAAAAAATTCACATTGTAAAGGAATCAAAACATTATTACTTGTAGTTAAGGCATTTATTGTCAAAAAATTTAATGATGGTGGGCAATCGATTAAGATAAAATCATATATATTATTAAAATTTTTCAAAGTATTATATAAAAAACTTTCCCTATTTTCTAAATTAGTTATTTCAACTTCAAATGCTGCTAAATTAATATTCGAAGTTAATATATCAAGATTATCAATTTTTGTTTTTATAATTGAATTTTTAATTTTTGATCTATTCGTTAGAACATCATAAATGGTTTTATTTTCTCTAATAGAACTATCAAGTCCTAAACCTGAACTTAAATTTCCTTGAGGGTCAAAATCTACTACTAATACTTTATAATCTAAAATTGCTAAAGCGGCAGCAACATTTAAAGTAGTTGTTGTTTTCCCTACTCCTCCTTTTTGATTAACTATTGATATAATATTCATTGTTTCACGTGGAACATTTATTTAATCTAATAATATAGGATGTTTTTAAAAATTCAAGGAATTTTTGTAATAATTCGCTCAATTGTTCCACGTGGAACAATATAAAAATTAATAATATATTAAATTCTATTAAGTTTACTATAATAATATACTTTGTACTTTTTTGGTTAAAGTAAAAAATAAATTGTAGCCATTTTTTATAAATTTATAAATATATTTAAATACAAATTTTGATTATATTAAATAAACACACATACACCTACATTAAGTTGTAAATTTTTAATTTTTTTATAGATTTATTAATTATATTTTTATATAAAATTAGATAGATATA
>CATOJU010000198.1 GCA_951800555.1 uncultured Rickettsiales bacterium
GGCTTAATACCATCAAATAATTTTACTATAAAATCTTTATTATCATCACTAAATTCGAAATTATCAAAACAATTTACAATAGCATAAATTATATTTCTTCCTTTACAATCAAGATTAATATAGTATTGATCTTTATTAAATAAAAAAGTTTTACCATTATTAAAAGTAACATTAATATTATCATCTTCTATTTTAACTTCTTTTACATCATTAGTAAAATCATATGATTTTATTTTATTTTCATTTGTTATTCTTAAAATAAATTTTTTTAAATTATAAGCTATATAATTTTTTTTATTTTTTCCTTCAAGTTGGTTTATAAATTGATTTTCTATTCCATTATTATTTTCTCTACCAACTATATAACTGTGATTTCTATAATAAAATTTTATATAATCATAATCATCATAAAATTTTTTTTCTTTATAAATATCAGTAACAGTGATACAACTTTCTTTTTTATTTCTATAAGCAGAACTTTTTAAATCATCTAAATTTAAACAATTACCAATAGTTATTATTTTATTAACATTTGGAGTGTGCCCAATAATACTAGGACAAATTGTTTGCCATTCACCATTACGGGCAAAATTTATTATATCGCCACAACTAAATTCATCCATTAATTCTTCAAAATCACTAAAAATATCTTTATCATTAATAAAAATAGTCTTACCATCAGTTTCCCTTATTCCAAATTTTCTCTTAACCAAAGCATCACCTACTATATTTTTTATTATAATCATTTCTTCTTTAGTAAAACTTTGTTCAATTGTTTCAAAATTAATTTCATTTTCATTAATAATTAAATAGGATTTTATTTTATTAAGTAAATTCTTGTGTCTTTCTTGTTTTTGAAATTCTTCATCTAAAAATTTAATTAGTGGTGGGTTTATATTTATATATTTTGATGTTATATAAACACTATTCAAAAAATTAAAAAACCCCTCAACATAGTGAGTAGCTAAAGGTATATGTGAATAACTTATAACATTATCATTATTTCCTTCATAAAAATTAATAAATATTTTTTTATTATTTTTCATTCTAGCTAAAACTAAATTTATTGCTTCTATTTCACTTTTATGGGCACCATTTCTTGTACTATTAATTTGACTCATAAATTCGTGATTTCCTTGAGCTAATTTTATGTTTTCACATACTTCACAAAGCAATAAAGAAGTTAAACTTTCCGGACCCCTATCTAATACATCTCCTAAGTGATAAAGTATTCTAGCATTTGAAGTATCTGGAATAGGAACAACAATTATATTGTTTACATCTATATTTATAGGATTTCCCTCTCTCTTTTCTCCAATATAAGGTAAATTATATTCATAATATTCATTATTAATTTTCTCGTAATAAATACCTTTATTTTTATCATAATACAGAAATTCATTTTCTTTAAATTTAACGCCAGATATAACCATAGCACCCATTAAAGATACTAAATCTCCGTGGGTATCAGTAACAAACGCTTTTATATCGTCTACTTCTTTTTCTATTTCGGCTTCAATTATTTGCTGTTTATTTTCATTTAATTTTTTCTTTATTTCCTCTTTAATTTCTTCCTTTCCTTTAATTTCAATTGTTCCATTTTGATTACTAAAAGTTTTAATATTATTATTTATTTTCCTAATAAAATTATTTATATTGTTCTCTTGTTCTAATATTTCTCCATCAGATAAATATTTTTTATAAATTTCAGTCATTTGTTCCTTTACTATTAATTAATAAAATATAAATACTTTTATAGTATATCAATTTTTTTTATAAGATCAAGAAATTTTTATAAATATTTATTTTT
>CATOJU010000199.1 GCA_951800555.1 uncultured Rickettsiales bacterium
AAAGCTCTTGCTGAAGCAGGAATAAATGAAGGAGAATTTAATGGAATCAATTACTGTCGAAATATTGAAAATAAAAACATATCAAAAATAGATGATATAGAAGATATAGCAGAAAGTGCAATAATTGATGATAATAGAGATTCAATTAATGATTTAGAAAGAAAAGGTAATAAAAACATATCAAAAATAGATGATATAGAAAATATAGCAGAAAGTGTAATAATTGGTGGTAATGGAGATTTAATTCATGATTTAGAAAGAAAAGGTGTTAATTTTGTAACTGACGAAGTTTTAAAGACTGCCTGTGACAGAGATGATCCAGCTATTTTAAATTATTTAATCAATAATTATGATGGAGTTAAAAATATTCTTAAAAAAAATAATTCTTTTGCGATTTATTTATTTGGCAATACCTATCATCCAGAATCTATAAAAAGCATTTTTGATCTAGTTGACAATTTATTGGAAAATGAAGAAAAAGAATCATTTTTAAAATATATAATACATGGCGGAAATTTAAGTTTAGAAGCAATACAATTTTTATTTAATAAAATATTAAAAGAAATTTTTAATGAAGATGAAGAAAGAATTAAAAATTTCATAGAACAAAATTGTTATGATATGTTGTTTTCAGCTATTTTAAAAGAAAATAAAGAAATGATTAAATTTTTACTAGAACAACCAAATATAGGTATAAATGCAGGAAAAGATTGGATTAGAATGCTATTGAATCATGTTATTGGAAAAGGAAATACAGAAATAGTAAAACTTTTACTTAAGCAACCAAATATAGATATAAATGCAGAAAAAGATTGGATTAGAATACCATTACATTCTGCTATTGAAAAAGGAAATACAGAAATTGCTAAACTTTTACTTAAGCAACCATTTACAGACATAAATGCAAAAGATCGTTCAGATAGAACACTATTATATTATGCTATTGAAAAAGGAAATATTGAAATTATCAACCTTTTACTTGAACAACCAAATATAGATATAAATGCAAAAGATCGTTATGGAGAAACACCATTATATTATGCTGTTGGAAAAGAAAATCTAGAAATAGTTAAACTTTTACTTGAACAGTCAAAAATAGATATAAATTTGAAAAATGAACGTGGAGAAACACCATTACATTATGCTGTTGGAAAAGAAAATCTAGAAATAGTTAAACTTTTACTTGAACAGTCAAAAATAGATATAAATTTGAAAAATGAACGTGGAGAAACACCATTACATTATGCTGTTGGAAAAGAAAATCTAGAAATAGTTAAACTTTTACTTGAACAGTCAAAAATAGATATAAATGTAAAAGATCGTTGGGGAATAACACCATTACATTATGCTATTGAAAAAGGAAATATTAAAATTATTAATCTTTTACTTGAACAGTCAAAAATAGATATAAATGCAGGAGTATATGGGAGGGGAACACCGTTACATTATGCTATTAAAGAAGGAAATACAGAAATTATTAATCTTTTACTTAAACAACCAAATGTAGATATAAATGCAGAAGATCTTTGGGAAAAAACACCATTACATTATGCTATTAAAGAAGGAAATATTAAAATTATCAACCTTTTACTTAAACAACCAAATGTAGATATAAATATAAAAGATTATCAAAATAAAACACCATTACATTATGCTATAGAAAATAAAGATCTAGATACAATTATTTGTTATTTTAATACAATAGAAAAAGATATTTCAACAAGATCAAAGAGTATTAATGAAAAAATACAAAAAATAAAAGATACAAATACTATGCTATCTGATATAAAAAAGAAATATAA
>CATOJU010000200.1 GCA_951800555.1 uncultured Rickettsiales bacterium
TAGGATTTTTTATATTATTAATGATTTTTTAATTAATAAATAATTAGTTCACTTTTTTAATAAATTTTCTGTAAAAAAAATTATCTTTATTTTTAGATAAAATAATAAAAAATACTAAAAATAAAGATAAAAATCGTATTTATAATGGACCTCCTGCATAAAACTATATATAAATATCAATAATATCTAAATATTTTTAGGTTTAATTATGTTTATGATTATTTTATTCTTTAATTTTCCATTATTTATGTCATTCCAGATTAGAATTACTTGACAATTTATTGTCTAGTAATTCTTAATGTGGAATCCAGAAATATAAAAAGATGTTAAATATAAAAAAATATTTTATAGGTTTTTTTATATTATAGAATATAAAAAATTATTAATATTCTTTTTTGTGTTAAAGTAATTTAATTGCTGGATTCCTCCACTTCGTTCCGGCAAACGGTGACAGGACGACAAGCTAAAATGATTATGCAAGCATATCATTTTCCTGCCTTGTTTTCCACATTAAGATTTTCTAAATAAACAAGTTTATTAAAAAATTCTAATCTGGAATGACACAAATAATTGGAAATTAAGAAAATAACAAAATATAATAATAAGAAAAGGATATAGGAATAAAAAGTAAATAATATTTAAGAACAAATAAAAGATTATTAAATATATATATGAAAAATAAAAATAGTTTTATGCAGGAGGTCTAATATTAAAAACAATTTTTTATATCAAGAATAATCCAAGAGCAAAAATACAACAAATAAAAGTAAAAAACCACATAGAAAAAACAATTTTATTTTCACTCCAACCGCACTTTTCTAAATGATGGTGAAAAGGTGCCATTTTAAAAATCCTTTTACCATTAGTTAACTTAAAATATGCAATTTGCATTATGGTAGATAATATTTCAAATATAAATAAAGATGACATCATTCCATATAATATTTCTATTTTCAATAATACTGAAATATAGCATAAAACTGCCCCAATCATAAGACTTCCAACATCTCCCATAAATATTTTTGCTGGATGATGGTTATATATCAAAAATGTACTAAAAATTGTTATAATTAATGTCAAAACAATAAGTAAATTGTACAATATATTATAATCTATTTGAATTATATATGTAGTATGATAATTATTTATTAATAATAAAGTTATTATAAATAATGTTATTGAAATTATAATTATTGGAACCGATAAAAGACCATCAAGTCCATCTGTAATATTTGCAGCATTTGAAGAGCCACATATTATAAAAGTATAAAAAGTTAATATTAAATTTCCCAAAGGTATTTCTATATTAAATAAAGGTAATAATACCCCAGAATTTAAATATTCATAATTTGAATATCCTAAATAAAGCATACAAATAGAAGTCATTAATAATTGTAGTATTAGCTTTTTTGAACCCTGAAAACCATTAGTATTATTAAAAAAAACTTTTATCAAATCATCTAATAAACCTATTATAGAAAAAGTAAATATTAGACAAATCATAATTAAAATACTAGGTAAATTTAAATCGCAAAATATTAATATTCCTAATATTAAAGATATTGAAATTACTGCACCCCCCATAGTTGGAGTTTTGGTTTTTGTCATTAAATGGCTGCTTGGTCCTTCTGCTCTTATTGGTTGGAATTTGTTGTGTTTTTTTAGTAAAATTATAAAATATTTTAATCCATAAAAACAAAATAAAAAAGAAAAGAAAAAATAAATTAAAAAGTTTATTAATCCAAAATTTAAAAAATTATAAATCATTGATAAAATTAGTTATTAATTATAATTAATAT
>CATOJU010000201.1 GCA_951800555.1 uncultured Rickettsiales bacterium
AATGTTAAAGCAAATAATATTTTGTGATAAATATTTTTTAAGAGAATGTTTTAAAATAGCTTGCGAAAATGGGCATATGAATATTGTTAATAAATTGATAGATGATAAAAATGTATATTCTATTTTAGATGAAAAAACTTTAGACGAAAGCTTTAATTTAGCCAAGAATAATGGAAACTATGAAAAATTAATTAAAGAGATAATGGAAAAAAATGGAGAAAATTTACTTTTCTATTCTTTAAGAAAGGGTAATATAAAAACCGCTAAAGTGTTATTCGATAACAATATAAATTTTGGTAAAAATAAATCTGTTAAAAATAGTAAAAATTTTATTAAAAATTTCAAAAAATTTATTAAGGAAGAACTTAAAATAGATATTGGTAATGAAAATAATGAGGATTCAATAGCTTGGAATTTAAATAATTTAGTTAACGAACGTAATTACATAGGAGTAAAAAAATTAGAATTAATATTAAATATACTTAAAGAAAAACAATTAGAAAAATTAGGTGAAAAAATTACTAATAAAACTATGGAAAAGCAAGTGGAAAAATTAAATATTGCTTCATCGGAAATTGATTTAATACCTTCGAAAAAAGAAAGAAGTTTTAGTGATTCGAATAAAGATGATAAAGATGAACATAATTATCAAAATTCTGTTAATGTTTAAAAAAATAATTTTAGTTTAAAAAATATGAGAATTTTAAAAAATTAAAGCATTTATTTATTTTAAATTATTTAAATATTATTAATATCTATATAATTTGTACGCAAAAATCTATCAATATATTCTAAAATTCTATAACTATCCTAAGAATTTTAGAATATATTGATGAATTCTTTATATAAATTATTTTGTATAATAAATTAATATTTAATTAT
This sequence comes from uncultured Rickettsiales bacterium, assembly GCA_951800555.1. Taxonomy (GTDB): domain Bacteria; phylum Pseudomonadota; class Alphaproteobacteria; order Rickettsiales; family UBA1997; genus CATOJU01. Next base: position 883 of record CATOJU010000201.1, read on the forward strand.
ATACTTTAAAGTAATATTTTTTATTATAGAAAATTATATATTATTCTTTTAATTTTGTTTTTTTGTGTTGTCTTCATCTTGTTTTTTGCTATTTTCAATATAATCTTTTATTTTATTATTTTCTTTATTGTATTTATGTGTAGAAATGCTGGTTAATAAAAATGAATTAAACATTAAAATAACACCTAAAATAATTGTTACTTTTGTTATTGTGTCGATTGATGTTTTATGAGATAAAGCATTGGCCTGTGTAGCACTAGCACCTATACCGCTTAGTGAATCTTCGTCCGATGATTGTAGTAAAACACTTATTATTAATAATATACATACTATAATTTGAATTATAAATAAAAATAAATTAGTAAAAGTCATTATTTAATGGTAAATTAATTTAATTAATTATAAAAAATAATATATATTTTGTCAATAGATTTTTATGATAAAAGTTTATCCCTATAGTATATAGAACTGATTTAATTGTTTAATATCAATAGTATTAATATTTTAAAAATTTTGGTACCTCTGCTCGGACTTGAACCGAGATGCTTCGCAGCAATAGATTTTGAGTCTATCGTGTCTACCAATTCCACCACAGAGGCCTTTGGGGCAAGCGATGGGACTCGAACCCACAACCAACGGAATCACAACCCGCTACTCTAACCAATTGAGCCACGCTCGCCAGCATTTATGGTTGGGCTGGGAGGATTCGAACCTCCGCATGACAGGATCAAAACCTGTTGCCTTACCGCTTGGCTACAGCCCAATATATATTGAATTATAAAACTATTTTTTTAATAGTCAATAATTTTAAAGCTTCAATATAAAAAATTTTATTCTTTATATTTTAGAAAATATTAGTATAAAATTCATAGAAAAATTAAAGTAATTAAATATATTTAGTAAAGAGAT
>CATOJU010000202.1 GCA_951800555.1 uncultured Rickettsiales bacterium
AAATTATTAGCATCAATTTTATTATCAAAATTACCAACTTGTACTCTGTAAAAAATTCCTTTCTCGTTTAAATTAATTTCTGTAATATATAAATCTAATCCTTTTAAAATATCACTATATTTTTTTTTAGTTTTTTCTATGAAAATTAAAGCTTGTTGTTTATTTTTTAAGGCAACTAGTTGTGCTCTATAAATATTTCCATTATTTAAATTAATACTAACAATATTATCTTTATTTTTACTTTCTTCTTTTTTTTTATTAATTATAACTTCTTTTATATTAGAATTTTGTTTTTCCATTTCTAATTTTTTATCAGTAATTTCGCCGTTAACTCTTTCGTTTTTAGTTATTTTTGTATCTTCATAATTATTTAACTCTATTACTCTTTCTTCTTTTTTTATATCAATATTATTTGATATTTCGTTATCTTCATCTTTAATTTTTTCATCATCTTCATTTAAATTTTTATCATTTATATCTTCATTAGTATCTATTGTTACTGTTTTATTGACTACGGGAAGAATTTCATCATTATCTTTTTCTGTTTCTATAATATTTATAGTTTCTTTTTTATTATCATCTTCTTTTTTAAAAGTTTCGTAAAAAGAATTAGTTTCTGCCGGTAATACTCTAATTTCGTGTTTAACTTTAACTATATCTACATCACTTTTTATAAGTGGTAAATTATTAATATCGTTTCTAGCTTTTGCTATTTTATATGATTTACATATTATAAAAATAAATATTAATACCATTATTATGGTTGTTGATATTAATATATTTTTTTTATTAAAATATTTTTTTATATATTCTTCGAATTTATCTTTTATACTCATAAACAATTTTATTATTAATAATATTTTTAAACAGCAACTTCTGCTTTTATTGTTGGATGATATTTATAATCAATTAATTTAAAATCTTCATATTTAAAATTAAAAATATCTTTTATATTTTTATTCAATTCTATTCTAGGTAATGGATATGGTTCTCTTGTAATTTGTAATTTTACTTGGTCTATATGATTTAAATATATATGTGTATCTCCTGTTGTATGTATAAAGTCTCCCAATTCTAAATCACAAACTTGTGCCATCATCATAGTTAATAATGAATATGAAGCTATATTAAACGGAACACCTAAAAAACAATCTGCTGATCTTTGATAAAGTTGACAACTTAATTTATTATTAATCACAAAAAATTGAAACATTGTATGACAAGGAGGTAAAGCCATTTTATTAACATCTTTAGGATTCCAAGCAGATACTATTATCCTTCTAGAATTTGGATTTGTTTTTAAAATATTTACAGTCTCTGTTATTTGGTCTACTCCATTAAAATCTCTCCATTGTTTTCCGTAGACGGGTCCTAAATTACCATTTTCATCGGCCCATTCATTCCAAATTCTTACGCCATTTTCTTGTAAATATTTAATGTTTGTATCACCTTTTAAGAACCATAATAATTCATATATTATTGATTTTAAATGAATTTTTTTTGTAGTTAATAAAGGAAACCCATTATTTAAGTTATATCTTGTTTGTGTTCCAAAAATGGAAATAGTCCCAGTACCTGTTCTATCATCTTTTTTTTGTCCATTTTCTAAAATATTTTTTAATAAATCCAAATACTGTTTCATTTTTAAATTTTTAATAATACTATTAAGTAGTATAATGATATTTTTAAATAATGCAAGTATTTTTTTAATTTTTTTTTCCTTGATTTATATATAAAATTATAAAATTTTTTAAAAAATTTAAATACTTTTTGTGGAT
>CATOJU010000203.1 GCA_951800555.1 uncultured Rickettsiales bacterium
AAAGTAGAAAATTTAGCATAAATGAAGAAGAATTGCAAAAACATAATGAATTTATAGGTAAGCATATAAAAAATAGTTTGTGGAATTGTGAATAATTTAATTTGACTCAAATCTAGATATAAATATAAAATTTATATATTTAGATTTGGGCTAATTATTATAATTTATAACTTATTTTTCATCAATTTCTCCATATTTTATTATACCATTATAAAAACTTCCGCATACAGAATCATAGTTTTCCCAAACATAAGTTGTTAATGATAACCAAATTATGCAGTGCAATAATTTAATTTTTTTTCTATCAATATCTGGTAATAGTTCAAAAAAATAATCTTCTAATTTTTCAAATCCATTACTTTCAATATTTAACTCAACTTTATTATTATTTATTTTTAATAAATAATTTTTATTATGAAATTGATCAAAATTTCCAACAAGAGAATAATATAATTTTGCCCAATCGTAATAATGATCGCCAAATACTTTTGTTTTTCCAAAATAACCTCTAGGATCTACTAATATTGGTTTTTGCTTTACTTCATTATATAATATATTAGAAAACGTACATTCACCATGTATTATTTTAAACATTTTTGTATTATAAAAATTATCTTTAACTAAATTTTCAAATTCACTTTTATAAAAAAATATGTTTTTATAATCTTTATTATTTATGGTAATATATTCTTTATCAGTAAAAGGTATTAATTTTTGTACTATATTTAATCTATTAAATGTTTTTTCTATATAATTTTCCCTAATATCCTCAATATTAGCTATTATCCCTTCATTTTGATTATGTAAATTATTTATTATTTCTACTATTTGTTTTAAAACCATTTTCTTTTTATCAAAATTCCAGATATTTGTATATTCAAATATATTATGCCCATCTATTTTATCCATTATAATAGGATTATAATTGTATATATTTGGAATATCTTTAAAATTTGTTTTTTCTTTTATGAATTTATACCAATTAGATTCATTTTTTGCTAATTCAATACCTCTTTGAGTTGTTCCGCTTTTAATTACTTTACCATCACTAGTCCATTCAAGATAATTAAAAGGTCTATTTAAATCTTTAACTATATTTTGATTATAAGTATTTATTATTTTAGTTTTATTTTGACCATGTAATTCCAAGCTTTCAAATTCAATATTTTTATCATTAGTATAATCCTCTAAAGAATCTAATCCATCATCTATATCTTTTATTTCTTCTTTATTTTTAAATACAAAAAATCCTACTATTCCACTATCTTTAGATGATTTTTTTGCATATTGATTATGGTTAAATTCATATTCTTTTGATATTCCTATATAATTTTTTGTTAAATCAATTGGTAGTTTAAAAGTTTTAGGTAATATAAAATTACATAAATAAATAATAAATGGTTCGTTGTTATCAATAAAATCCAAACAATTTTTAATTCCAGAGGTTATTCCATCTCTTTCTGTTTTAAATAATTTGTAATTATATTCACTAGCAAATGTTTTAAGATATTTTTCCAAAACTTCATATTTGTAATTACCTATAATAAAAAATTCCTCATTTTTAAATAATTCAAATAAATGAAGTATTATTGGTAGGTTATTTATCGGTATTAAACATTTTGGTTTATTGTATGTTAATTGTAAATTTTCCATACCTCTATCAGATGTTTGAATAATAATTTTCATAAATTAATCTCCTAATTAATTAAATATTTTTTATATTTATATAATATATTTTAAAAATTATTTTTCAATAAAAATCTTATTTCTAT
>CATOJU010000204.1 GCA_951800555.1 uncultured Rickettsiales bacterium
AATTAAAAATAATGAATTTGTAAGTGAAGTAAAAGAAGGTGATGAAATTGAACTTGTAACGGATAATACTTGTTTTTATGGTGAAATGGGTGGACAAGTTGGTGATACTGGTATAATAATGTTAACTAAACAAAATGTTCCTGTTTTACCATTTTGTGCTATTCAAGTTAAAAATACAATAAAAGTAAATGGTTGTATTATACATCAAGGAATTGTAGAAATTGGAAATTTTAAAGTTGGTGATGAAGTAAATTTAGGTGTAAATAAAAATAGAAGAAAACAGATTTCTGCAAATCATTCTGCTACTCATTTAATGCATTATGCTTTAAGAAAGCTTTTAGGAAATACATTAACCCAAAAAGGTTCTATGGTAGATGAAAAAAGATTAAGATTTGATGTATCCTATAATGGTGTTATTGAACCAGAAATTTTAAAAAATGTTGAAGAATTAGTAAATAATTTAATTATTGATAATACAGAAGTTAAAACAGAAATTATGAATATTGAAGATGCGAAAAAAACTGGTGCAATGGCTTTATTTAATGAAAAATATGGAGATAAAGTTAGAGTTGTAGAAATGGGTTTGAATAAAAGTGATGAAGAAAAAAAATATTGTTCTATGGAATTATGTGGAGGAACCCATATAAAAAGAACTGGTGATATTGGATTTTTTAAAATAGTAAAAGAAGAATCAATAGCATCTGGAGTGAGGAGAATAGAAGCTATAACAGGTATTGAAGCTTTAAGATTTATAAATGAAAAAATTTCTATTGTAAATGCTTTGAGTGAAAATTTAAAAGTTAATAGTGATGCATTAATTGAAAAAATAATTTTATTGCAGAAAGAAAATAAAGATTTGAAAAAACAATTAAATGATCTAGAGAAATCTAAACTTAATAATCTTCAGTTTGAAGAAAAAAATGTAAAAGATTTTAGGTTAGCCTATAAAATTCTTGAAAATGTTAGCCCACAAGATCTAAAACAGGTAATAGTTACTTGGCAAAATACAAAATATAAAGAAAATACTATTGTGGCAACTATAGTTAGAAATGGTGATAAAAATACTATTATTGTTGCAGTTTCAAAAAATCTAGTTGATAAATATAATGCGGTTGAATTGCTTAAAAAATTTGGTGGTAAAGGTGGTGGTGTAGCTACTTTTGCTATGGGAAGTATAGATGTTGTTGTTAATGATTTTAAAAAGATATTTTAATTAATTATTTTTATTATTATATTATTCTCACTTTTGTGAGAATAATATAATTTTTAAAAAATATTGCATTCACAATTATTGCCATCTTCATAAAAAAAAGCTTTACTTTTATTTGAATCTGTTTCTATATCAAATAATTTTATTGGCTGAAATTGTTCAAGACCTAATCTTATCCCAGATATTCTTAAATTTTGTAGTTCAACTTCGTTATATTCCGTTGATAATCTATTTATTTCTTCTATATAAGTTTCTTGAATTATATGTCTTGTTAGTAAATCTTCATTTAATTTTTTCTTTAAATAATTTTCAGTTATTTCTATATCTTTAAGAGGTATTTCGTTCCTTTTTTTTGATAATAGATTAAAACACGATTTTGTCTTCATTTTTATTACTTCTTTTGGACTTGATGAAGATGCAAAAACACCTGTAATAATCATTAAAAAGCATAATAAAGTTAAAAATAATTTTTTCATATATTTTTTAATTTAGTTTCTCCATTATAATAAATATAATATTTTTAATATAAAAAATAAAATATTTAAATAATTACG
>CATOJU010000205.1 GCA_951800555.1 uncultured Rickettsiales bacterium
TAAATATCAATAATATCTAAATATTTTTAGGTTTAATTATGTTTATGATTATTTTATTCTTTAATTTTCCATTATTTATGTCATTCCAGATTAGAATTACTTGACAATTTATTGTCTAGTAATTCTTTTAATGTGGAATTGGGTTAATAGTGTCATTCCAAATTAGATTTTCTTGTAAGCTTGCCTTACTAGAAAATCTTAATGTGGAATCTAGTAATATAAAATGTGTTAAATATAAAAAAATATTTTATAGGTTTTTTTATATTATAGAATATAGAAAAATTACTAATATTCTTTTTTTATTAAAGAAATTTATTACTAGATTCCTCCACTTCGTTCCGGCAAACTGCGGCAGAACGACAAGCTAAAATGATTATGCAAGCATATTATTTTCCTGCCTTGTTTTCCACATTAAGAATTTCTAAATAAACAAGTTTATTAAGAAATTCTAATCTGGAATGACATAAATAATGGGAAATTAAGAAAATAACAAAATATAATAATAAGAAAAGGATATAAGAATAAAAAGTAAATAATATTTAAGAACAAATAAAAAATTATTAAATATATATGAAAAATAAAAATAGTTTTAGCAGGAGGTCTATTAAATTCTTAGATTATATTTACATTTAAAAAATAATAGACCCTACATATAAAAATAATAAATACTATAAAAGGTAAAATTTTTAATATACTTGAATAATATATGTTTTTATAATTAAAAATATTAATAATTTTAAAAAAAATGATAGGGTAAATTAGAATTTGGATTTTATGGAAAATATATTTTAGTGTTATTTTAAACTACTTAAATATTATTGATATTTATTATTTTTTAAGGGGGTATTATAAATTAATCTAACATTCCACTTTCCATAATTCCAATAGCACCGCTGGCAGAAACAACTATATGCTCTAATAATTCTATTCCAAAATTTAGGAATAATTTTTTTAGATTTCTAGTTAATATAATATCCTGTACAGATGGAGTAAAATCTCCTGATGGATGATTATGAATTAATATAATTTTAGAGGCCGCATTATTTAATGCTTTTTTCATTATTAAACTATTGGATACATTAACCGTATTAATGGTACCAGTTGTTATGATTTCTTCTGCCACTAAATTACATTTATTATTTAGGAAAAGAACAAAGACTTCTTCTTGTGTTAAATTACCAATTTTATTTTTACAATATTCTTTTACTGCTTTTATGTTATTTAGAGTGATTGTTTGTTTATTAATATTTTTAGTATTTAAATTTAAACACATATTTGTTTTAAATATTCTACTATTAATTTCTTGTATTAATTTTAGTAGTATAACTACGTTTTCACCAATACCTTTTATTTCTTTTATTTGGTCTTCATCAGCATTAATTACATCCTGGAGACTATTAAATTTTAATAATAATTGTTTTGCTAAATTTTTTGTATCTTTTCTAGCAAATACATAAAATAATAACATTTCTAATAATTCATAATCTCCCAATACTTCCTTAGATATTTTAAATTTATCTCTTAATCTTTTCCTATGACCTTTATTTAAATCATTGGTTGATTTTTTACTTGTATTAATATTTTCTTCCATAAATTATCCATTTTGTTATAAACGTAACGCTATTATAGCATAATTTTTATTAAAGGCAAGAGAATTTTTTAAAAAATTTTGTTGGATTTATTAATTATATTTTATTCTAGGTAATGTTTACAATTTTGTAGATTAATTATGGTTTTTTTGTTGCTGTTAATGTTATTTTTTA
>CATOJU010000206.1 GCA_951800555.1 uncultured Rickettsiales bacterium
ATTTTTTTATTTATTTTTATTTTTTTTAAATCATCTAAAAGTAAAAAATCTTTTTCATTAATTTTAAATTTATTTTTAATAAAAATTTTTATTTCATTAAATTCTTTTTCTACTTGAAATACCGTGGATCTTTTTTTAGGCTTAGTTGCTAACATATGTTTTATGAATTTTACAACTTTTATTTTTAATTTCCATATTGCCTGTTTATTATTTGGATCGGATAAAATTTTTTTGGGAAGAAAATTTTTTAGATTTATAAAGTCTGCCTCTATAAAACTAAGTATATAATCATTATAATCACGGCAAAAAATATAAAAATATTTGTCATATAGTTTTTTTGGTTCAGGATAATTATTTATTTCAGATAATATATCTTTTCTTTCATATTTTAAAAAATGATTAAAAATACGAATTTGCAAATTATTAATTCCAAATATTTCAAGAAATGTAATACCTAACGAAAAAATATCACTTTTAGTAGTTATTTTGTTTTTATATACTTCTGGAGCTGCATATCCAGGTGTTCCCCTAAAATTAACTTTTTCTTTATCGTAGAAATTTACAGCTAATCCATAATCGGCTAATGTTGCTTTATCATTTTTATCTATAAGAATATTTTGAGGTTTTATGTCTGTATTAATAATTTCAGCTGTATGCAAATTTTTAAGAGAATCGATTAATTGAGTTATAAGTGGGATTTTTGCTAAGTTTCCAATGTTATTATGTAAATCACCCATTCTTCTTAGTTTAGATATCTCCATTGTTATAAATTTTCCGTCTTTATCAACGAAGATAAAATTATTATTTGGTATTGAAAAACCAGTTTTTACTCCTTCTAAATTAGGATAAATATTATTATCATTTTTTATTTTATTTTGTAATAGTTCTTCTAATTGGTACTTAGTAAATATCCCTTTGATTCCTTTAAATTGATTTTCAAACCTAACAGCTATATTTTTATTATTTTTTAATTTATATACAGTTGCTTGGCCTCCTGAGCCTAATTTTTCATCTAAATCATAATTATTATATAATAATTTTAGTAGTTCTTCATTATTAATTTCATCTAAATTTTTATTAATATATATTACATTTATGTTGCCTTGTTTTTCAATTTTTATTATTTCATTTTTTAATGAATTATTTTTAAATGAACTATCATTAGAATCTGCTTTGCTATAAATTTCTTTATTTTCTATTTCTTTTTTTAATTCTAATTCATTACTATCAAATTTAATTACGCTATTATTGTTGGATTTAACCGAATTACTACCATAATCACTACTATCAGGATCAAAAAAACCATCATCTATAATATTGTTTGTTATTTTATTTATCGCTATATCATTGTGAAAGTTTAAGTCTTCTTTATTAATATTTTTTTTATATGAAAAATTTATTTCTTTATTTATTGTTTTTGATTCGCTTTCATTAAATTTAATTATGCTATTATTACTAATTTTGTCTAAACTATCAATATATTTGTGATCACTACTATCAAGATCAAAAAAACCATCATCTATATTTAACTGTTCACTTGATTTATCATTGTTTGGTGAACTATTTTTTTTATTATTATTAACTACTTTTGGCATATTAACCCCTAATTTTATATTATAATCAATATTAATAATTGTATTATTTTTAATAAAAGTCAATAATAAAATCTAATAGATATAGTATATTATTTACTAATATTGTAATATTTATTATGCTATAAACTATTTTTAATCTTTTTTATATCCTTTTTA
>CATOJU010000207.1 GCA_951800555.1 uncultured Rickettsiales bacterium
ATCCTAATATATAAAATTAATATTTACTATACTTTTTAATAAAATATAAACTAAAAAAAATGTAAAATTACCATAATAAATTAGCTTTTAAACCAATTTCATTATTTGTATAATTTTTACCATATATTGACTCATATGACAATGATATATTAATAAAATTGAAAAATTCTAAATCTAAATTGCCACCATATTGAAAACTTTTTTCGTCAATATCGCCAACTTTTACATTATATTTTGAACTACCATTTAATTTACCTGAAATTTTTAAGTTTGCCTTTTTAATTCCATAATTTATTCTACCAAATAATTTAGGTTTTATTTTTATAATATCATATTCAATATCAGCAAAATTTTTAAAAGTTAAGGAACTAAATGCAATTAAAGATTCATAAGTATTTTTATTTATTGAATTATTATAATTATCTCTATAGGAGTCCGTAAAAACAACATTATAATTTAATCCAACTTGAGGGCTAATAAAATCTGAATTCAATCCAACAGAAACATTTGTAAAGAATTGATTTGACCCAAAATTAGACTTAAATTTTAAATTTTCTATATTTATTTTTTCACCTGTATTTGTGACTGTTTTAAAATTCAAATTATTTTTTGTTTTTTCATCAACTAAATCGTATGCATATGAAATTATACCATTAAAATATAAATTGTCGTTAAAATTATATCTTAAGTATGTAGATAATCCAAAAGAATTAGTATTTATATTTTTGTTTATATTATTAATTTTACTCAAATTATAATTGAAAGTACCACCAAACATTACTTTATTATCATAAATAATTTCTTTACCAAATATAAAACCAGTATTATTAGATTTAAAAGATTCTATAGCTCCATCTTTTTTTTGATCTGTTTCTCCGTCAAATATTTCAAACCAATTTTGTGCTATAGTTCTTTTTGTTTTTATTGGAGAATAATCATATTCAAATATTTTTTGGTTATCCTCCATACTTTTGACAATCAAATAATTATAGGAAGATTTTCTATATTTATTTATAAAATTATTTTTCTCAAATGTTGCATAATCAATTAAATTTTCTAATCTAGAATTGATTTTATTAGATAAATGTAAAAAATTATCCCTTGATGTTTTATAAATTGATCCACTTAAATCTGGTAACCATCCTTTTAATAAAGATTCAATAAAGCTTTGATCTCCATAAATAGGTATTTTACTATTATTGTCATTAAAAACAAAAATTAAATCTTTTAATAATTTGTTTTGTATTTCATCTTTATATTTTTCTTTTTCTTTTGGTTGAGACATATAACTTATTGCGTCATCCATAGATTTTGTAAATTCCCTAAAATATTTTAAATCATTTAAACTTTCTTCACTTTTCATTACACCATTAAAATTAGTATATGTTTCAATCTTAATTTGGTTTTTTTCCTGATCTACTATTACATTTTTTATAAAACTTTTTTCAGCCAATTTAAAAGCATTAACTAATTTATCATCAATAGAACTACCTTGAAATATTATATATTTACTATATTCCGAAAGTGATTGCGAATCTATAATAATTTTTTTATCATCTATGAAAGATGCTTCGTCTAGTGCTTTTATTTTACCTTTTGTTGAAATAATCGGCTCATTCATATTAATATTATTTAAATATAAATCAATTGAAATTTCATCACCAAATAAAATATTATTACCATTAGTATAATCTATATTTTTATTAATAATAATATTTGTTTGTTTTTCTATTTCTATAT
>CATOJU010000208.1 GCA_951800555.1 uncultured Rickettsiales bacterium
CTATTTTTATCAACTAAATTAAATAATTCTTCTGCAAATTTAACATTTAAACTTTCAATAATTAAATTATCCTCTACTTCCAATAACAATTTTATATCCTTTTTAATATTAAAGTTGCATTTGTTCCACCAAAACCAAAAGAGTTTGAAAGTACATAATCAACTTTTTTTTCTTTTGCTATATGTGGAATTAAATCAATTCCAGAACAATTTTCATCTAAATCATCTAAATTTAGCGTTGGAGGCAAAATACCATCCTGCAAAGCTTTTGTTGATAAAATAGCTTCAACCGAACCAGCAGCCCCAAGTAAATGTCCAATTGCAGATTTTGTTGAAGACATAGATAAATTATCTAAAGAATTTTGAAAAATATCTTTTACAGCATTAAATTCCAGAACATCTCCTACTGGAGTTGAAGTTCCATGCGCATTAATATAACCTATTTCATCAGGATTTATTTGGGCTTTTCTTAAAGCCATTTTTATAGCTTGCTTTGCTCCCCTACCCTGAGAATCTGGCGCTGTTATATGATAAGCATCTCCACTTATTCCATAACCAACTACTTCAGCATATATTTTTGCATTCCTTTTTTTAGCATGTTCATATTCTTCCAAAACTACTATTCCTGCACCTTCACCCATTACAAATCCATCTCTGTTTTTATCCCAAGGTCTTGAAGCTGCTTTTGGATTATTATTATATTTTGTTGATAATGCATGCATTGCAGAAAAACCACCTATTCCTATTTCGCAAATAGCAGATTCAGCACCACCAGCAACCATCACATCGGCATCATCTCTTTTAATAATTTCCATAGCTTCACCTATAGTATGGGTACCAGTAGCACAAGCTGTAACACAAGCTAAATTTGGACCAGTAAAACCATATTTTATAGATACATTTCCAGCTATTAAATTAATTAAACTTGAAGGAATAAAAAATGGACTAATTCTCTTAATATTTTTTTCTTTTTGGGTTATACTAGTTTCCTGTATTGAAGTTAATCCACCAATACCAGAACCTATAAAAACTCCACTTCTTTCAAGATCATATTCATTTGCAGGCAACCATCCAGAATCTTTTATTGCTTCATCACTAGCAGCAATACCATACCAAATGAATTTATCCATTTTTTTTAAATCTTTCTTTTCTATAAATAGAGAGGGATCAAATGAATCTTTATCTTCTTCATTTAAATTTACTTCACCAGCTATTTTACTAATACTATCAGGCATTTCACTTGTATTAAATCTAGTTATTTTTCCAATACCAGATTTAGACTCTATTATTTTTTTCCATGTATCATTTACATTATTTCCTAGACATGTAATTGCTCCTATTCCAGTAATAACAACTCTTCTCGGCATATCCCCTCTTTTAAAAAATTATTTATTTAATTAACTATTTTGTTCTATATAATCAACTGCTTTTTGAACTGTTGTTATTTTTTCTGCTACATCATCAGGAATTTCAATGCCGAATTCCTCTTCAAAAGCCATAACTAGTTCAACTTGATCTAAACTATCGGCACCTAAATCTTCTACAAAACTACTAGATTCTGTAACTTTTGCTTCATCAACACCTAGGTTTTCAATTACTATTTTTTTTACTTTTTCAAAAATTGTATCAGTCATTTTAATTTATAATATTTATTAATTAACAAAGTAAATTTTAAAATATATTTTTTTAAAATCAAGTAATTATAATTATATCATGTATTTCTTCATATAGTATAA
>CATOJU010000209.1 GCA_951800555.1 uncultured Rickettsiales bacterium
ATCATTAATCCATATTTTGTAAGGAAAAAATCCTCAAAAAAATACCATTTGCCTAATCATTAGTGAAAATTATCGTAGATCTTTGCACTAATTCACTAGAAAACGCAATGCAAAACCTGTAATGATAAAAGGGGAATTTTTGCCTCAATTTTTTTTGTTAAAAAAAATGAAGATATACAAATAAATATAAAATATTTTAAATATATTTATATAATATAAAATACTTAATGGAACTTAAAATATATATTGAATAAAATATCTATTAATAATCTTTTATTTCAAGATTTTTTATACAATTAAGTGTTTTTTGACACATAGAAATACATTTAGTAATCCATAATTAATATAGTTATAAAAATAAGTATATTAATTTCAATGAGAATAAATAAAGAATACTCATCGTAGGAATAAAAAGATAATTCAATATATAATATTTCTGAGTAAGATTATTCAAAAAAAAATTTGAACTATTTCCAAATAACTTTTTGATATAAAATCTTTATTTTTTGAAAGCTAATAATTTTTATTTCAAAACTTTTTCAATTATTACTTTTTTATTTTCCAAAAAATTGAATATTTCCGAAACAACTTTTTGTATATATAATATGATTTGGAAATATTAATTTTTTTAAAGAATTATTTATCAGTTTTGGCTGAAAATGCAGAAAAATTAATATTCCAGTTCAATGATTTCGTTTTACTCGAAAAAAAAAACCTACTTTTATATAAACTTTAGTATTGAATTGTTATTTAAAATATGCATAATTCTTTTTCAAAATCCACTTATTTCCGCATTTAAAAGATTCAATATCATCTTATACAACTCAATGGACAATAAATTTGCAAATTAAAAATCAAAAATTGGAAAAATTAATTATAATTTATCTGAAATATTAAATTTTAATGTAAACGAATAATAAATAATTGTTTTAAACGCATATTTAATTGAATTACTGATTCTTTTTTTAACAAATATTTTTTGTTTATCAAAATAATGATTATTTATTAAACAAAAAATACGTTATCTACTCATTAAATAACGTTTTTTCTTAAAATGCAGATACTATTAATTTAATGCATATCTTATTTTAGGTTTAATATTTTATCAAAATAATTATTATATATAAATTGAGTATATATATAAGTATTATTATATGATATTTTTTTAATTACTCTATTTAATAAAAAGATATAAACATATTATTCGAATTCATTTGAGAATAAAAATAAAAATTGAATAAAAAATTAGGATTTGTATCAAAAAGTTTAAATTTTTGAATGAAAAACATCTTTTTTATCATATCTTTTTTTTGCTACGATAAATTTTTTTTATTACTAATTAACATTTTATCAGAATTGAAAATTAAAATTATTTATCATATTTAAAAATCACAAATCCAAATTTGATAAAAAGCTCAAATCGGTTCCCCTTTGAAAAGAAATAAAACAAGATGTTGAATAAAAAAATGATAATGAGAAAAAAGAAGAAAATTTATTATAAGTTAAACAATTCTTTTCCATGAGAATCGGGATAATTTTTTGTTTAGGTTAGGAAATATATATCATCTCAATTTTTTGCATCTGTTCTAGGTAAAATATTTTGACGACCGTTGGCCTTTTGTTGTAGAAAGATTTTGTTTATGCATACTGAATATTGTTCCCTTGCTTACGCCAAAAAGTTTTCCCAATGTAATATCCTCCA
>CATOJU010000210.1 GCA_951800555.1 uncultured Rickettsiales bacterium
TTGAAATTATATCAAAATTGTATAAAGAAGAAGATAATAAGGCTAAAAATTATGCAAAACTAATTTTAGATAATTTAAATAAAAATATTACTAATATTAAAGATAAATTTAAAGATTATTTTGTAAAAATTATTGAAGATCCAAATAGAACAAACAAAGTAAAAGATACTATAAAACTAATAGAAGATAATGGTTTATTAGAAAACAAGAATTATTGCAAAAAAATACTGAAATTAGCTTTTGAAAAAAATATTGATTTGTCCAGATTTTTATATAATAAATTTAAAGTTATTAATTGGGATTTAGAAGAAGAAAAATATAAAGAAGATTTAGTTAATATTGCTATAAATACTAGTGGTGAAAAAGCTAATCAAGTATTTGGTTTTTTATTAGAAAATTTTTCAGATGAAATAAATAAAAAAACAATAGAAGAACTATTTGATGCATATAAAAATAATGTAAAAAATGTAGTTTTAAAAAGATATTTTATTAAAAAATTAAATAAAAGCAATTTAGCAAAACTAATAAAAGATTATAATGATAAAGAAAAAACTAAAGGATTAATATATCCAATAATAGACTATGGTAATTTTGAATTATTAAAAATAATCTCCAAAGAACATGAAACCGAATATAATGATAATGACATTATTAGAATAATCAAACAAATTTATCTTAAACCTAAAGGCGAAGAAAGAACAAATATGGTTAATAACTTTATCTTACAAAATAAAGTTATTAAATTACCTGATAATTTACTTGAGGAGTTGTTAAAAGAAGCTAATATAGATGTAGGATTCCTTAATAAAGTAATATCAAAATTCAATTCCTTTAATCCTACTACCTGCACTATAAAAAAAGAAAAAGGCCAAATTAAAGAAATTCAGAGAAATATTAATTATGATGTTAATAATAATAATATAGAATCAATAAAAGATACAGTTTTTACTAATTTAAAAAATGAAAATAAAAATAAAAAGTTATATGAAGTAACTTATAAAGCTAATGGTGTTCAAGAAATTACTTATTATAAAAAAGATAGTAATGATATATTAGCAAAAATATCAGTTGATACAAATAGATTATTAAAATTCGAAGAAATAAATTGCAATGAAGAAGAAATTAAAAAAATTCTTAATGATAACTATAATAGTATAGATAGTTTTGATTATAAACTCTCATTTTTATCTTATATTCAATTACAACAAAAATTAGAAGGAGAAGAAGAAAATATTATTTTTAAAACAAATTGCAGAAGCATTGAAGATATAGTTGATATTATTGAAAATAGTCAAAAAGAACAAGAAAAAAATAAAACATTTATTTGTGATTTTACTATTGATAGACATGATGTCCAAATGGTCATAGAAAACAATAAAGTTAATATATTAAATACAGGTTTTAATTTTGAACATGTTAGAAAAGAAATAGAAGAAAAATGTAAAGGAGCAGAAGTAAAACAAATTAAAATAATACAACAAAGTGTAAATAATTGTGTTGAAGCTTCAAAATTGTGTACTGTTGTTTTGGCTGAAAAATATAAAGAAAATTTTAAAGAATTTAAAAATTTGGCTGAAAGATTAAATAAATTCCAAAAATTTATAAAAAACACTTTAAATGAAACAAAAGATAAAAAACCAAATAGTATTGAAGAATCAAAAAAAATAAAAAAAGAATACAATACAAATATTAAAATGTT
>CATOJU010000211.1 GCA_951800555.1 uncultured Rickettsiales bacterium
AATTAGAAATATTGAATAGGTATAAAAGAAAATTAGAGGCTGATTTAAGAAATTATATTTCTTTAAAGCAAGATTTATATGGAAATACAAATGATAAAGATTTATGAAGGAATTCTAGTATTGTAAACAATATTTTTATTGTAGCCTATACAGATAATAATAAAGAAACTATTAATAGATTACTTAATAATTTTATTGATTTAGATTTTAATAATCAAGAATTTGGTATGCCAATACTTGAGCTTATTGACATTATTTACAATAGTTAGTATTTTTTCTAGTAAAAAACCTAAATACAATTATATTATTAAAAAAAGATTTTGATGAACTAAATAATTTGTTTAATTTGATAACTAAAGAAAATTTAAATTATATTTTTAATTAATCTAATTATAAATTTGGTTTACTTTAAAATTTTTTGTTTTTTTTTAAAAACTATTATTTTACAATTTGGATTTTGATTATAGATCTTAAAAATCAAAATCCAATGAATTATTTAATAATTCTATAAAACAGTTTTTTAATAATAAAAACATTTATAATAAAATTTTTTTTATATAGCATAATTAAGTTTAATAAACTTTAGTTATTTTTTTAGCTATTAAAATAATTATTTATAGAAAACATAATGTTCTAAAGTTAAAAAATCAACCATTACTTCTTTCCGCAGAAACCTTACTATTTTGCTGTTCATCATCAATTTCATCTATACTTTTAGAAGTTTTATCAAACATCTCTAAATTCTCATTTTTTTCAAGATTATCATTTGCATCTATAATATTATTATATTCTTCTTCTGTTGGTTTATTATCTTCTATTGTAATATTTTTTTCAATATTTTGTAAAAAATTATATATTTTGGAGTTATTATATTTATAGGCATAATCAAGCGCTGTTTCTCCATCTTCATCTTTTCCTTTTATTAATTCTTTTATTTCTTGAGAATTTAAACCTTCAAATAATAAATTAATAATTTTCAAATTTCCATATAAAACAGCGCAATAAAGTACTGTTTTTTTCGTTTTATCTTTTTCTTTTATTAATTCTTTTCTTTCTTTCTCACTTAAATTCTCTAATATTAATTTAACAATTTCTAAATTTTTATTTAAAACAGCATAATGAAGTGCTGTTAGTCCATCTTTATCTTTTTCTTTTATTAATTCTTTTCTTTCTTGCTTACTTAAATTCTCCAATAATAATTTAACAATTTCTAAATTTCCTTTTTCAACAGCATAATGAAGCTCCGTTTTTTTCCATTCATCTTTTTCTCCTATTAATTCTTTTCTTTCTTGCTCACTTAAATTCTCTAATATTAATTTAACAATTTCTGGTTTTTCACTTTCAATAGCATAATGAAGCTCCGTTTTTTTCCATTCATCTTTTTCTCCTATTAATTCTTTTCTTTCTTGCTCACTTAAATTCTCCAATATTAATCTAAAAATTTCTAAATTTCCATTTTCAGCAGCATAATGAAGTACTGTTTTTCCATCTTTATCTTTTTCTTTTATTAATTCTTTTATTTCTTGAGAATTTAAACCTTCAAATAATAAATTAATAATTTTCAAATTTCCATATAAAACAGCGCAATGAAGTACTGTTTTTTTCGTTTTATCTTTTTCTTTTATTAATTCTCTTCTTTCTTGCTCACTTAAATTCTCTAATATTAATTTAACAATTTCTGGATTT
>CATOJU010000212.1 GCA_951800555.1 uncultured Rickettsiales bacterium
CTTTGAGATAATATTTAATATAATTTATTCTATCTTTTAAATATTTAAATTTTTATTGAACAAATTGAAATAAAAGATATTTGAATAAATTGAATTGAATGATTGTATTGAACGAATTGAATTGAATGATATTAATTTCACAAAACAATAATAGTGATATTTATTCTGTGAGATTTCACTTATTTGATTTGGTATGTATTTAACTTTTATATTCAAATCGAAACAACCTAAAATATCAAATCATTAAATGTTTTACACCACGCTATTATGAGTTTCTTATTGAGATATACAGAGAATTTAATCAAACAAGATTAATAGCAGCAGCAGCTTCTGATATCAATAATTTTTCAGCGTTAGAAGAATATGAAAAGAAAAGTCCTTTTGCTGTAATCAAATGCTGCAGAACAATATATTTATATAAAATGCTATTTGATATGGATATGCAAAAAATCATAATAACAAAACACAAAAAGAATTCGAAGAGATAAAAAGATTTGCTAATATATTGACTCAGATGGAAGATAATGCAGATTGCGAAAAGTTAAAAGAATGAATAGATAATGACTTACATAAAGCTTTGTACAATTCAGAGGAAAAAGAAGGTGAAATCTCATATGAAGGTAAATTTATTAATCTAGAAGATATAGATATAATAATAACTACCTCATGTATTCAATCATACTAATCATTAAGTAAAAAGCTGATATCAGTATTCATTCAGACTCCATTTGATTCGGTTTCATCAGTCGTATAATTTATAGGAAGAAATTGATATTTCATCTTGACAGCCTATATATATAGGAAACAATTAAAGGTACCGAAGGACAAGTGTACATCTAAGATTACCAAGAATAGAAAAAAGACAAAATCAAATTAACTAAGAGCAAATGTATGGCTTTAAATGGATAAAGTTTCTTAGATTAGGTATTAAATTTATATATGAGATGCCATAATTAATGAAATAAATGAATAAGAAACAAAGAAAGACGTAATAATTATAAAAGAAAAAGATTTTAATGGAGAGAAATAATTATATCTACTCTTTAACTTTAAAATTGTGGAGGAAATCTTTGAAGAATATAAGATGAGAAGCAAATACATAAGAGTGAATGGCAAGAAACAAAGAATATATAGTTTAGTAAAAGTAGAGAAAATCATTTAATTATCTCTTTATTTTTGTTTATTTCGATTTGATATGATTATTAAGGCCAAATAGGTCCCAAATTGAATTTGGTGGGTAGGAAAGAGTCGATTTTGTACATAAGTCTGATTTAATTGTTAATCATTTAAAATTAATTTTTCTCATGACCCATTGGAAATAATTTAATTTTTTCAATTATTTATTATATTAAACATCATGAATTATTTCATTTTATAGGTTATTTGAAATAAAATTTTGTTATTTATGCCTTTTTCATTTTTTTTTTTTAAATAAAATGAATTTGTTTGATGTCTAAAAGGTATTATCAAATAAAACTTCATAATAATAGTTATTACAATACATTATTCATTTCCATGATTCATAGTTTTATTTATCTACTATACACATCGATTTTTAAGGAGCTACTTCCAAAATTGAATGCTACAATTCTATGAGTTTTTTTCAATGAGCTTTCTCAAAATATAAAACATTATAACTATGTTAAAAATTAATTTTTTAAATAAAATTATTAGAAATATTA
>CATOJU010000213.1 GCA_951800555.1 uncultured Rickettsiales bacterium
TGTTTTTTTATATTTTCTCTCATATTCAATTTTTATAAATATTAATCAAAATTTAGTAAATATTGATTTATCCTATTAGTAAAATTTATATCTAAATTACTCTTCAAAAGTTCATTAAATATATTTTTAGATTCTTCATTTTTGCCTTGACTTTTTAAAAATAAAGCTTTTTGTTCTAAAACAAGATTCAATAATGGATTTTTACTATCTTCTAATAGCCTTAAAAGGTCTTCAATTTCTTTATTATCTCTGTTAAGATTAATTTTTAAAACTAATAGGTTTAAACCAGCATAATATTTAAAAAATAATTCTTTTTCATTTTTAAAGATATCGTTATAAATTTCCTCCATTATTTCATTTTCATTATTATCTAAAATTGCAACTAAATTTAAACCTGCCAAAGTTTTTGATATTCTAGGAATTTTATTATTAAAATACATTTTCTTTAATTCCTCTTTTTGATCTTCTGATTCTAAAATTTCAAAAAGTTTATCATTATAACTTTGTATTTTATTTGATTTATAAATATTTAAAAAAATATAAAAAAGAATTCCTAAAAAAATAATTAAAGTAATAGAAATTATTATACTAATATTCTTAAAAATAAATTGTTTAATATTATCTTTTTTTACATCATATTTTAATTCATTTATAAAGTTGCTTTCTGTTGACATATATTTTTAAAAAATTATTATATCTATATAATAATTTTTAATATTTAAAATGCAAAGAAAATATGAAGAAAATAATATTTTTAAAAAAATAATTAATAGAGAATTACCGGCAAAAATACATTATGAAGATGAAAAAGTAATTTGTTTTTATGATATAAATCCCAAGGCTCCAATACATCTATTACTTTTGCCAAAAAATGAGTTTGTTTCTTTTAATGATTTTATAAAAAATTCTAGTGAAGAAGATATAGCGTATTTTTTTAAAATTGTACAAAAAATAGCAGAAAATTTGGAAGTAAAGTCGTATAGAATTGTAGCTAATTGTGGCGAAGAAGCTGGACAAGTAGTTTTTCATTTTCATTTGCATATTATGGGTTATAAGTAATTAATTTTTTATATAGAATAAATATCAAGAAATAATAAAAAGTGTATTGACTTTTGAGAAAATTATAATATAATATAATATATATTAATATTTTAAGGAAAGAAATGGAAAGAAGAGAAAGTTGCCCTGCAATAAGTAAAAACGATATAAATGCTGAGATAAATGATATAAAAAAAAGTGCAAGTTCTGATGATCTTAATGAACTTAAAAAAAAGAGGGATGAGCTGCAAAAAAAACTTTATCAAACTATTGAAAAAAATAATGAAATTGATTTTCAAATATCTGATTTGGATCCGGATTCTGAAAAAAATAAAGAAAAAGTTAAAAATTTACAAAATTTAAAAGCTAAAAAATTAACTGAATTAACTATATATAATGATAAGCTTGAAAATGTTAATAAAGAAATTACTAACAAGAGCGATTGTATTGATGATATATATGATTATTTTATTAATAAAAAAACTTTTTTATCAAACGAAATAAAAGTAAAATATTTAAGAAAAATAACAAAATTAGAAATAAAGAATGATAAAGAAGTTGAATATAAAAATTATGCCATAGAAAAATTAAAAGAATTAGAAAAAACTATTTTTGATGAAGAAATTATTAATAATAAAGAT
>CATOJU010000214.1 GCA_951800555.1 uncultured Rickettsiales bacterium
TATTATTGTTTAATACAATAAATTTTTATATTTAAACTTTCTTGACATTTAATAAAAATTAAATATAATATAAATATATTATTATTATAATTTATATTAAAAATGTTATTTGCTGTCGCGAGTTTTATTTAATAAATTTAGAAGATAAATCTATATTTTATAGACTAAAAATATAGTGTTTATAATTATTAATTAAAAATTGGGACTGAAAATGTTAAAATTGGAAAATATATCAAAATCTTTTAATGGAAAAGAGATATTTAGTAATATAAATTTTATTTTAAACGATAATGAAAAATTAGGTTTAATTGGTAGAAATGGATCTGGTAAATCAACACTTTTAAAGATTATTTCTGGAGAATTAGATTATGATAGTGGAAATATAGTAACTTCAAAAAATTACAGAATTGGTTATTTACAACAACATTTAAAATTTACAGAAAAAAATATAGTTAATGAAGTTTCTTTATCACTACCAGATTATAAAAAAGATAACTTTTGGGAAGTAGAAAAAGTTTTGTGTGATATTGGTTTTAATCAGGATGATTTAAAAAAGTCACCTAATGAATTTTCTGGAGGTTGGCAAATAAGGTTAAATTTAGCAAAATTATTGGTTTCAGAAGCAGATTTATTATTATTGGATGAACCTACAAATTATCTTGACATTATATCTATAAGATGGTTGAAAAGCTTTTTAAAAAAATGGAAAAAATCATTCATTTTAATTACTCATGATAGAAATTTTTTAAATGAAGTTATAACCAATACTTTAATTATACATAGAGGTATTTCAAAAAAAATTACCGGAAATGTAGATGAAATGTATGAACAAATTGCAATTGAAGAAGAAACTTATGAAAAAACAAGAATAAACGAAGAAAAGAAAAGAGAGCAAATTCAAAAATATATTGATAGATTTAGATATAAATCAACTTTAGCTTCTCAAGTTCAATCTAAAATCAAAATGTTAGATAGACAAGATGTAAAAAATCAATTACAAAATATACAGAACCTTGATTTTGAATTTAATTATAAAAATATTATAACAAATAAACCATTTATGGAAGTCAAAAATTTAACTTTCGGCTATGATAAAACTATTCAGTCTTTAATTAAGGATTTTTCTTTTAAAATTGAAAAAGGTGATAAAATTTGCGTTATAGGAAAAAATGGCAAAGGAAAATCAACACTTTTGAAATTATTAATTGGTGAAATTTGTCAGGATTCTGGATTTATTGATATAAATCCAAAAGTTGAAATTGGTTATTTTGGTCAAATGAATATAAATAGATTGAATTTACAAAATACAATAGAAGATGAACTTTGGGATATTGATCGTACTATGCCAAGAAATAAAATTTTAAATGTTGCAGGAACTATGATGTTTTCTGGTGATGATTATAAAAAGCATTTAAATATTTTAAGTGGTGGAGAAAAAAGTAGGGTATTATTGGGGAAAATTATACTAAAACCTTGTAATTTATTGCTATTGGATGAACCAACTAATCATTTGGATATGGAAAGTTGTATTTCTTTAATGGAGGCTGTAAATAATTTTGAGGGTGCGAGTATAATAGTAACTCATAATGAAGATTTTTTGAATAATGTTGCTAATAAATTAATAATTTTTGATAATGATAGGGTTTTTATTTTTGAGGAAAAACTGTCTATTAAGAT
>CATOJU010000215.1 GCA_951800555.1 uncultured Rickettsiales bacterium
CATATTCATTTATTATAATATTTTTATCTAATGTAGAATTTTTAAATTCATAAATCGCAGCCCTAAAAGTAGCAAGAATTATTTCATCTATAGTTTCTGTTGTATCTTGTTTATTTAAAAGTTTATCAATTTCCTTCCTAAAAACAACATCATCTATATAACCATTATCAATAAATATAGCAGAATCCTTCAAAATTTTTTTAAAAATATTATTATTTTCTTGATAATCCTTTTCATAATATAATGTACCAATTAGTATTTTTGTTTTTTTATCTTCCGTTAATTCTATAAGTTTTTCTGTATATAAAATCACTTCATCAAGAAATTTATCATCAATAAATTTATCATTAATAGAAAAACCACTTATTGATAGTCTTGGAAATATTATAATTTCTAAATCTGCATTAACGGCACTATTATACAATTTTTTAATATTTTCAAAATTATATTTTATATCACAATTCTTTGTAAATAATCTAGCAATTCCTATTTTCATTTATTTATTCCTAATTTAGATTCATAAATAATTAAATTTTCTAGAATTTTTTGAACATAATTTCTAGTTTCTTTATAGGTTATAGACTCCATCCAATCTATTACATCCTCAATATTTTCTTTTTTTCTCGGGTCACCAAAATCATTAATCCACCTATTGGTTGCTTTTGGCCCGGCATTATATGAAGCTATAGCAAGAATTTTTGATCCATTAAATTGCTTTATTAACTGATTAATATAAAAATCTCCAAGTTTT
The DNA here is from genome assembly GCA_951800555.1 of uncultured Rickettsiales bacterium. GTDB lineage: Bacteria > Pseudomonadota > Alphaproteobacteria > Rickettsiales > UBA1997 > CATOJU01. The sequence goes on from CATOJU010000215.1 coordinate 752, forward strand.
ATATTATATTGCGGATCATTTTTTAATTTATACTGATTATAGGTTATTTTTAATTGTTTACATAATAATTTTGCAGTAGTAGGCATTATCTGCATAAATCCTATTGCCCCTGCCCCACTTTCAGCCTGTACTATAAAGCCACTTTCTTGTTTTATTATAGAATGTATTAAGGCTATATTTTTATTTCTTTTATTAAACATTCTTAATATAGGAAATAAATTATCTGTAAAAAATACCATTCTATAGCTAGCAATTCTTGACAACGGTACTATTACCTTTTCATCATCTAAAGTTTCTATGGCTTCTATTAATTCTGCTATTTCTCCTTTTTTTCTTAATAATTTTAAAATCAATTCTTTAAAAATATTATTAGCTTCATCCCTTCTACCTTCATAATTATAATATAAAAAAGCAAATTTTACTATTCTATTTTTATCTATACTTTCTATATCTGCTTCTGTAATTTCTGGAATTTTTGGCAATTCCATTTCTTTATATTGTTCACCTTTACTAACTAATATATTATATTTTGCATAATGTGCAAGCTGCCCATAATAACTTAACGTATATTTAGAAGATATATTATACCAACGAAGTGCTTCTTTTTCAACACCCTTTTCAAAATAAGCTCTCCCTAGCCAATAGCTAGCTTTTGCTATACTAGCAGGATATGAAACGGCTTTATAATAATTTTGCAAATGTTTAATACCCCTATCAATTTCATTTAAAAATCTAAATGAAAGCCAACCAGATAACCATTGCGATTCTGCATAATTTTCATCTCTAAAATCATTATATTCACTAACTAATTGATATGCTTTTTTATATTTTTTATCTTTCATTAAATCTCTTGCATATATATTTCTATAAATCCACCAATATTTACTAAATT
>CATOJU010000216.1 GCA_951800555.1 uncultured Rickettsiales bacterium
TTGTAAAAATTATTGATCCTTTTGAAGAAAGTGTTTGCTTAAATTTAATTAAAGCTAAAATGTTTGAAAATATTAAGAAAAGAAATTTTTTTGTTTATTATTATTTGGTAGAGTAAATAGTTTTTTTTATTATTTTATACAAACATTACTCTATTATAACAACTTATCTTAATATATAAAATTAAAATGATAGAGTTAATGTATATATATAAACTCCAGAATTTAGTTTTATAAATAATAATCTATTAATAAAATCTAAATTCTGGAAAAATGTGGTTTTATAATAATTTTTATTTTGGGATAGAAGGAGATTCTTGTTTTTTAACATTATTAAATTCTTGCAAGGCTTTGCCCGTATCTGTTTCTTCTATCTGTTGTTCTTTATCAGTATTATTAATTTCTTGATTGGCTTTTTTTGCATCTTGTAAAGTTTTGTAATTTAATAACATTGTTTTTAGATTTTTTTTAAATTCTTCATTTTCCCTTTCTGTTTCTTTATAATATTCTTCTTCACTAATATTTTCATTTTCTATATCCTCTATTTCGTCAATAGAATCAATTGCATAAGTTTCTTGTATAGAATCATTACTATAATATTCAATTTTTTCAACTTCTTCTATATCTTTTTCAGTAACTATTGCTCCATATTTCTCAATTAAATCTTTTACCAAACCAATTTCTCCAGCTTTAATGGCTTCAGTAAGTGCTGTACGACCACTATATTCTTTGTTGATGTCTATTTTGTCGGCAAATTTTGATAATGTTTTATTAATTTCAAGCGTCATATTTTGTTTTATCATACTCATAATTAAACTATAACTGTTACCAGATTTATCTTTAAATTCTAAATTAAAATCAGCGCCTTTTTCAGCTAAAAATTCAACCATCTTATTATTATTGATATAAATGGCATTACCTAATGGAGATTCTCCAATTGAACTACAGTTCTCTAAATTTATTTTAGCTCCTTTTTCAATTAAAAATTTACATATGTCATTATGTCTAAAAGTCAAATCTCCCGCCATTACACATAAAGGAGTTTTTCCTAATTTATTTTTTTCATTTAATTGTTCTTCTGTTGAATATTCAATTAAAAGTTTTGCTATTTTGCTTTCTTCACTATCATTAGTTATAAATTTTGAACTATATCTAATTTTATCAATAATATTTTGAAGTGGTGTATTACCTTTATTTTTATCTCTAATATTTAAATCTATTTTAGGATGCTTAAGCAATAACTCAACTAATTCAACATTATTTTTTTCAACAGCAAAATGAAGTGGTGTTAAATCATTTTGACCTTTAGCATTAATATCTATTCCAGGTTGTTCAAGTAAAAATTTAACTAATTCAACATTATTTCTTATAACAGCCAAATGAAGAGGTGTATTATTAAATTTATTTGCGCTATTTATATCTTTAATATCTATTACTCCTTTTGAAAGTAAAAAACTAAACATTTCTTTATTTTTGCTATTGGCAGCAAAATTAATTAATGCTGTTTGATTATTATTTTTTATATTCACATCTATCCCGGGTTGTTCAAGTAAAAACTCAACAAATTTTAAATTTCCTTTTTGAACGGCATAATGTAATATTGTATTTCCTTTTTCATCAGTACCATTTACATCAATTCC
>CATOJU010000217.1 GCA_951800555.1 uncultured Rickettsiales bacterium
TTTTAACAAAAATTTTATAGTTTTCAAGGGAAAAATTAAATTTTTTTAAATAATATTTTTTGATTTCTTTTATTTTTGTTATTTTATATTAGAATTTTTCACAAACTTTGAAATTTATTTTATAAAGAGCAATATTAATAGAAAAATATAAAAAAAGTTAATAACATACTTATTTTAAAAAATAATTGATTTTAATTATTTAATATTTAATAATCTAATTATTATAAATTTTAGATTAAAATAAAATGGCTGTGAATAAAGTTATACTAATTGGAAATGTTGGAAAAGACCCAGAAATTAGAACTATGAATAACGGTAATGAAGTTGCATTATTTAGCTTAGCAACATCTGAATATTGGAGAGATAAAAATACTGGAGAAAAAAGAGATAAAACAGAATGGCATAGGATTGTTGCTTATTCTCAAGGTTTGGTTAGTGTAATAAAAAATTATGTAAAAAAAGGAACAAAATTATATGTTTCTGGTTCAATTCAAACTAGAAATTGGGTTGATACACAAGGTATCGATAGGCATATTACAGAAATAATTCTACAAGGGTATAATTGTGAATTACAGATTTTAGACCCTAGACCTACAAATAATAATTCAAATAATAATTTTGAAGAAGAATATTATAATTCATTAGGTAGAGAAACTAATTCTAATGTTAATTCTCATAGTACTGATAATGCTGATGGAGATTTTATAGAAGAAATTATTGATGATGATATACCGTTTTAATAATTTTTTTATTAATAATAATTAGGAGTTTATATTATGAGTGAAGATAATAGTGATTCATTTTCAAGTTTTATGCAAGAACAAGTAAGTGATAGTCCAAAAACTAACTTTGATGATAGTAATAAAACTTCAGCTCAAAATGCCTTAGATAAAATGAAACAGGATGAAGAAAATGAAAAGAAAAAAGAGGTAGATGAAGCTAAAAAAGAAGCAAAAGCTAATTCTCAAAAATATGCAGCAGCGCAGGCTAGTCTTATGAAAGCCCAAGGAAAGCAATTTATAATGTTTTTACCTTTTATAATTTTGGGTATTGTTATTTTATTGATAATAATAACGAAAGGCGGTTCTTGGCTTCAAGGTGGTACACAATTTTTGGTTGGTAAAATTAGAGGTGAATAAATATTTAATAATTATTATAATATTTTTTTCTTCTTGTTCTCATTTAATTGAAACTAGAAATTTTGAAGATAAATGTAATAGGTTTGAAATAATTGTTAATAATGATGATATAGAAAGAAAGTTATTTAACTCTATTTTAAAAAATTCCTTAAGTGAAAAATTTGATATTTTGTTTAAGAATTCAAAAGTTAAAAATTTTGATGAAAAGTTATGCAAATTAGTGGTTAATGTTGAAGAAAAATCTAATCCAACATTACAAAATAAATCTGGAAATACAAGTAGAGTTAATAAAAAAATAAAAGTTACATATAATTTAAAGGGTGAAGGCATAAATATTAATAAAGTTTTTGTTATTTTTTATGGAAGTAATGTTTCGGAATATATATATTCCGATCATATAAAAAATAAAAAAGAATATATTACTAATATTAATAATATAGTTGATAGAATATATTTTGAAATTATTAATAATTAAATGTAAAT
>CATOJU010000218.1 GCA_951800555.1 uncultured Rickettsiales bacterium
ATAATAAAAAAATAATGTTAAAATGGAGCTACTATGTTAGAAATATATAAAACAATATTTTATGCTTTTTTATGTATAAATAAAAATATATTCATATATTAATATTATAACTTTTATAAAAATATCAATATATATTTTATATTATATTACTAATATATAAATAAATTAATAAATGAATTTAATTTCATTTTAATTGAGATATGTAAATGTAAATATTTTTAAATCAATGATTTTTAATTATCTAAATACATTCTAAAATTTAAAAGGATAACTATTTATATTTTATGTTTATTTTTGCTATTTATTATGATATTTAAATATATATCCAAACTGCTCGCCAAGGGCATTTTTCGATTTTTTTCTCAATTTTTCGCGAAAGTGTTTATTTCAATACTTTGCATTCAATTTTATAAAATCTTTTAAAAAATGAATAAATTTGCAATTTCTAATTGTCAAAATTAAATAAAAATCATAGAAAATAAATAATATCAAATATTACATATAAACATACCATTTTTTTCTTTTTTTGGGCAACTTCGTCAAATAATTAAATTCAACATTTCTTACTCATTTTTTATTTGATTTTATATAAAATATGACATTTTGATTACATTCCATTATGCAATTTCAACAACTCATAGAAATCTGATTATATTGGAAATTCAGGTAAAAAAAAGAGTTTTATTTTTCTAAACCGCTACAAAGAAATTGGCCCTAGAATTTTGCATATAACTTTTGTATAAATTTATTAATGATATTTTATGCTAAATTATGTTATATTTTGATAAATCTATAGTGTATTTTTTAAGATATTCCAATATATGATTAGAGGGACAAATATGCATTTAATTTTTTCGCGAAAGTGTTTATTTCAATACTTTGCATTCAATTTTAAAAAAAAATTTAAAAAAATGAATAAAATTGCTATTTCTAATTATTTAAATTTCATAAAAATCATAGGAAATAAATAATATCAAATATTACATATAAATATACCATTTTTTTCTTCTTTTGAGCAAAGTCGTCGAAAGATTAAATTCAACATATCTTCCCCATTTTTTAATAAATTTGATTCTTTGTAAGATAGTCTAGTTATTATTGAATAAATAAATGAAATTTCCAATAATTATCTCAATATGCTTGAAATCCAGTGTTTAAAATGAGTTTTATTAATAATTGTGCTTACAAAAAAATTGGCCCTAGAATTTTCGCCAAAACTTTTTCTTTATAATAATAATGAGTTTTAATGCCTAATTTAAATATAATTTTCATACTATTTTTGGCTAAGTATAAAGATATTTCTAATATATTAATGTTAAATGACTTAACGTTCATATTATAATTTGCTTATATCATTTTTGTCATCAATCAAAGTGTTTAGATAGGATCAAATCAATAAATATGACTTATTTAGTTCTTTAAAGCATTTTAAAACTGTTATTTTATGAAAATTAAAAGAAAAATTAAAAATCTAATATTTTTTATATTTAGTTTATTTTTTAGATTTGTGAAATAATTCCTTCAAAATAATGTTTTTAAATGAAATTTCAATTGATTCTCATTAACATATTAATAAAATATGTTTCCAGTTATTAAATAAAAAGCATTTTTAATAATAAAAC
>CATOJU010000219.1 GCA_951800555.1 uncultured Rickettsiales bacterium
TCATTTTACTACTTTTCATTTTTCTAAATATAGAATAATATTATATATTTATTTAAATAATTTTCAATATAAATTATATTTTATTTATATTATCTAATAGTTCCATATCTATTAAAGTTATTAATGAATTTTACTGACTTTTTTATGTAGGAAGTCTATTATATAATTAACTAATTTATAAAAATAGTAAAAATAAAAAGTATAAAGATAGTATTGTTGCTTTTTTATCTAAATTTTAATTGATTTTTTATTTATATAAATTCATATTTTTGATGAATATCATAAAAAAACTGCCAAATATAACAAAAAAAATAAAAAAGGAGAACAAAAAATAAAAAAATTAGTTGATAATATTTATGAAGAAAGAACCTTTATTAAAAATAATATCATATTAACTAATACTAAAACTCAAGAAAATAATAAAAATATTAGTAATCTCGCAGATTTATTCGAAAATGAAATAATAGAATATAAAATAAAACATGGAGAAAAAGTTAATACGGAACCATATTTGCAATAATATTAAATATTTACAATATAAATATTTTTATAATATTAGATTTATTTTAAAAAATCTAATATTATAGATTAATTGTTTTTTTAATCATCATCTTCCTTTAACATATCCTCTGTCAAATTATATTTATTCAATATATCTTGAATCATTTTTTCAGTTTTTTCAATTTCCTCTGGTTTTCTAGTTATAAATGCTTTCTTTCTAGCCGTTTCTATTTTCTTTCTTAATATTTTCTTTTGCTCTTTTATTTTAGCTTTTAAATCATCATTTTCTGCCTTAATTTTTTTCTCCTCCTCTGACATATTATCATCATTATTTACACTTGGTTTTGCAGACGTTTGATTATTATTTTCAGCTGGTGCTGGTTGCGGCACAGTTGCAACATTTTGTGGTTTATCTTGTTGCGATGAAACCGTTGCCGTAGTAGTTTTTGCTGCTTTAGTTTCAATTTTTTGATTATTTTCTTTTTTACTATTTTTTATTTCTTCTTCTTTTTGTTTTTTTATCTCTTGTTTTCTTATTTTTTCTAATTCTTTAGCTTCCTTTTTTCTTTGTTTTTCTATTCTTTTTTCTTCTTCTTTCTTTTCTTTTTCAATTCTCCTTTGTTCTATTATCCTTTCCCTTTCTCTTGCTCTTTCTTCTTGTTGTGTATTTGATATTTTTTCTTTTAAAATTTGCTCTTTTAATTTATTTGTTTTTTCTTTAATTACATCATCTCTTGTTTTAGCAACATATTCTATACCATTTAATATAGCATTTCTTAAAAAACAATGTATCGCACACAAAGTACAAAGCGTATTTACAATTATTACAATTAACATTTCAAAAAATATAATTGGATCGTAACTATTTGATGCTATTGCAAAAAGAATAAAATTTATTCCGTATATATTAAACATAGAAACAGTATGAAGTTTAATATAAAAATCTTTATATCTCATAAATCCTATTATGCTAGAAAATAGGAAAAAATTTCCTAATAAAGTACTAATAAAACTAATATTTTGTAATATATTTTGTAACATTTTTTAACTGTATATTAATAATATTTATAAATTCTAATTCAATTTTATTTTTCTATAAAAAAACATTAAAATTAATAT
>CATOJU010000220.1 GCA_951800555.1 uncultured Rickettsiales bacterium
ATTTCCTTTTTCAATAGCATAATGTAATGGTGTTCCACTCTCATATTTTCCTGCATTTATATCTATTTTTGACTGTTCAAGTAAAAGATTAATAATTTTAATATTTCCTTTTTCAATAGCATAATGTAATGGCGTTTTATTTTGATAATCTTTTATATTTATATCTACATTTGGTTGTTTAAGTAAAAGGTTGATAATCTCTGTATTTCCTTTTACAACAGCATAATGTAATGGTGTTCCTCTCCCATATTTTCCTGCATTTATATCTATTTTTGACTGTTCAAGTAAAAGATTAATAATTTTAATATTTCCTTCTTCAATAGCATAATGTAATGGTGTTCTATCTGAACGATCTTTTGCATTTATATCTATTTTTGACTGTTCAAGTAAAAGATTAATAATTTCTAGATTTCCTTTTTCAATAGCATAATGTAATGGCGTTTTATTTTGATAATCTTTTATATTTATATCTACATTTGGTTGTTTAAGTAAAAGGTTGATAATCTCTGTATTTCCTTTTACAACAGCATAATGTAATGGTGTTCCTCTCCCATATTTTCCTGCATTTATATCTATTTTTGACTGTTCAAGTAAAAGATTAATAATTTTAATATTTCCTTCTTCAATAGCATAATGTAATGGTGTTCTATCTGAACGATCTTTTGCATTTATATCTATATTTGGTTGTTTAAGTAAAAGGTTGATAATTTCTAGATTTCCTTTTATAACAGCACAATGTAATGGTGTTCCAACCCAATAATTTTCTGCATTTATCTTTATATTTGGTTTTTCTAGTAAAAATTTAACTATTTCTAGATTTTCATTTAAAACAGCTAAAATTAACATCTTATGACAATTTTGTTCTATGAAATTTTTAATTTTTTCTTTATCTTCATTAAAAATTTCTTTTAATATTTTATTAAATAAAAATTGTATTGCTTCTAAACTTAAATTTCCAACATCTATATTTTTTAAAAATGATTCTTTTTCTTCATTTTTTAATAAATTGTCAACTAGATTAAAAATGCTTTTTATAAATTCTGGATGATAGGTATTATTAAGTAAAGTATATATAATAATTTTATTTTGATTAATAGCATCTCTTATTTTTTCTAAATTATTATTTATTAAATAATTTAAAATAGCTGGATCATCTCTGCCACAGATAGCCTGAAAAACTTCGTCAGTTACAAAATTAACACCTTTTCTTTCTAAATCATGAATTAAATCTCCATTACCACCAATTATTACACTTTTTGCTATATTTTCTATATCATCTATTTTACCTTCATTATTTCGACAGTAATTGATTTCATTAAATTCTCCTTCATTTATTCCTGCTTCAGCAAGAGCTTTCATAAGTGCATTTGAATAGGTTAAATTATTATTTTTTTGTATATATTCAATAACTGCAGTTTGAAAATCACTTTCTTGATTATCAATAAATTCATCATTTTTGTCATAATACCTTAATATGATATTAGCTATACTAGAATTATAACAATTTTTTTTAAAAAAAATAGAATTTTCTCCATCTTCAGAAAGACCTTTAATTATATCATAAAAAAGTATATATGAATAATTTTTATATTCAAACTCATTAGAATCTTTATTTAAAA
>CATOJU010000221.1 GCA_951800555.1 uncultured Rickettsiales bacterium
CCATATGGTCTCACTATAATTTTAAGACAATACATATATTTTTATATTAATACATAGCAATAAAACTACCAAGAAATAAACAGAAGACATAAAAATGTTAAATATATTTCACGTACGTTTATTATTTCAGAACTTTTTCAGAAGTCATTTTCTTTCTATTTTTTATTATAAAGTCTAGAAAATTAGATATTTTGTTTAAAAAAAGTATCTGTGCTTGATTTCAGGAGCACCTAAATCAAAATTTCTATAAACTTTTGGAAGGTGTTTTTTGAATTACATGATATCTTTTTTAATCACTCGAATCTAAGAAATCCGCGATATTAAAAGCAAGAAAGGCATTTTTCATCAGCTGGTATATATCATAGATATAATTTTTCTTTTACTTGTTGAATTATTTTTATAAATTAAAGCTTTAATCTTGGAAAAAAAAATTCAATGATAAAATAAAAAATTTGAATGAATATCTAAAATTTTAATCTAGAAGAATTCAAAATTTCAAAGAAAAAAAAATTGAATTCGTCGAGATTAAAATTTAATCTCGAGGAATTCAAAATTCAATTAATTCAAAATTTGAATTATTTTGGTTCGTTAAAATATTTTTTTAATCGTCGTTCATTCAATTTTTGCAGCTTTTTCATTGTTTCATATCATTTTTAACAAAAAATTAGCATATTTTAAAAATTCCACGTTCGACCAAAAATATTTTACAAATTTTATTTTTTATACCTCCTTTATATAAACATATTATATAATTATTCAAAAAATCAGGTCCAATTTTTTTTTATAAGCATTTTTTAATAAAAATATCACAAAAAATCTATTTTTTTGAGAAGCAAGTAAATTAAAATATTAATATATTGATTATGAATGAAATATTCTGAAATATTTAGGTTATTATAGCATTTAATGCACTATTAGAATATTATATATTAATAATTATTTAATTAAATTCAAATATCAACTATTTATTTGTATATTTATGGATAATCAATTTAATAAAAATATTAATTTTATGTTAATATAAAATTATCTTCAAAAGAAAAACTAATAATAATATAATTTATAAAATAATTATTATTATATATATTTATAAATGCTTTTTTAAAAAAGGATATATCTTTTTTGTAATAGAAAATATAAATTTTATTTTTATGAAAAACTGTTTAAGTATCATTTTTCTGGGTTTGTTCAATGATACTTCAATATTTTTCAAAATAAATCTTATCAATAGATTTATTAGATGTATGTTTATCTATATTATTCATATATACATATGGTCCCTTGAATACATGGATTTATGATGAATTTAATTATCCAAAAAAGCAGCGTTTTTACATATCTCTTGGAATAATTGGTATTTCAAAAATTTGATTTTATTAAGAAATACTATATATAGACATTATCTAATAAAATTTTAATTATATCTTTTTTTATATATAACTCGTTGAGTTTTGAAGTATTGAATTTTTAATTTTATCGTTTTAAAAATATATATATCTTAATTTAAATATGTTATTTTAATTAAGCATTCATGTTATTAGTATCTTAATTAGAAGATATATATAAATACTTAAAATAATTTCTTTATGATGAATATTTGAAAATTTTATTACTTCT
>CATOJU010000222.1 GCA_951800555.1 uncultured Rickettsiales bacterium
TAGACGTAATTGAATATTTAATAGGAAAAGGTGCTGATGTAAATATAAAAGATAAATTGGGTCAAACACCATTACATAGTGCAGCTGTTTGGAGAAAAGTAGACGCAATTCAATTTTTTATTAAAAAAGGTGCTAATGTAAATGAAAAAGATAATAGTGGTAAAACACCATTAAATTATGCGATTAAACAAGAAAATAAAGACCTAATTAAATACTTAATTGAAAATGGTGCCGATATAAATACAAAAGATAAAGATGGTAAAACATTATTAAATTGTGCAATCAAATGGAAAAATAAAGACCTAATTAAATACTTAGTTGATAAAGGTGTTGATATAAATGAAAAAGATAATAATATTATTGGAAGAACGTCATTACATTATGCAGCTTTATATGGAGATAAAGATCTAGTTGAATATTTAATTGAAAATGGTGTTGATGTAAATATAAAAGATAAATGGGGTCAAACACCACTACATTGTGCAGTTAAATGGGAAAATAAAGACCTAATTAAATGTTTAATTGAAAATGGTGCCGATGTAAATGTAAAAGATGAAGATGGTAAAACATTATTAAATTATGCAGTTGAATGGGAAGATAAAGACCTAATTAAATACTTAGTTGAAAATGGTGCCAATATAAACGCAAAAGATAAAGATGGTAAAATAGTTTTTGATTATACAACAGATGAACATTTAAAAAACTTTATTAAAGAACAAGACGAAATATCTAAAAAAAATAATACAGCACTTTGCAATGCAATAAAAAATGGCAGTGAAGAAACAATTATGCTTTTACTCAAAAAAGGTTATAGATTAGATAAAAAAAATAAAGAAGGAAAAACTCCGATTGATATTGCATTAAAAGAAGGGAAAAATATCAAGCCTATAGTTAAGGCATTAAAAAATATTAAAGAATCAATAAAAAATGAAAATATAAAAGTTAAATTTGGGAAGAAAAAGTTAACAGAAAAACTTCTTGATAAGGCAATAAATAGTTTTGGAGATTTAGAAGTAGAGAAAAATAAAGGTATATTGATTTAATTTAAAATTAAGGAGATTATATGTCTGAAAATACAGAAGATTTTGTGGTATTAACCGAAGAACAATTTAACAAGATACCGGACGACGACTTTTCTAAGCTGAAGGAAATGCTTAAAAAATATGAAAAAGATGGAGTTTATAAAATTCCTAAAAATAATGAAGAGGTAATTGAAGCTTTAAATGATTGTAAAATTCTTTCTTATATAGTTGAAAAAGAAGAAGATGATATTTTAAGAGTTTTTGTTGAATGTGGCGCTGATGTAAATGCAAAAGATGAATATGGTAGAACACCATTACATTATGCAAATAAAGACTCTATTGAATATCTAATTGAAAAAGGTGCTGATGTAAATGCAAAAGATGAATATGGTAAAACACCACTACATTATGTGACTGAATTTGGAGGCCAACGCCATTTTAGTGAATATTCAATTAAAAATGGCGCTAATGTAAATAAAAAAGATAATAGTGGTGAAATACCATTACATTATGTAGATAGAAGTGGAAAAGTAGATAAAATTGATACTTTAATTGAAAATGGTATTAATATAAATGATTGTTTGGTTAAATGTG
>CATOJU010000223.1 GCA_951800555.1 uncultured Rickettsiales bacterium
TATTAATTATATTATCATATATATCATTTTATAAATGTATCTTTAATTTAATTTAAAAATAATTTTTAGGAATACTAATTGAAATATATTGAAATAAAAAACAGAGAAATCCATAAAGTTTAATTTAGCCAAAACTTGATCATTTTTTCACCCAAGCTAAATATATTATATAATATTATATTATGTTAATTATTATATATATTTATAAGTTTTCAATTAAAAATAATGATATAAATAAAAAGATATTCAAGATTTATTTTACGAAATTTTCAAATAAAAACAAAAAAAAAGTAAAGATTGCACCATAACTTCCTATTTATCTATGATCAGAAAATTTATATATTATTTATGATTAGTATATAATTCAATAATCTTTTTTAAATGATAATATTTTATTTTGTCATTCAAGGTTTATTCACTAATGACAGTTTTTTTAAGCTTCTATAAAATACGAGTAATTCATTTATATAACATATTTATATTATTCTTTATAGAATTTTTGTTTTTTATGTTATAAATTAAAAAATATTTTCTTTTTTATTTTCTAATTCAATTGTATTAAGTAAAGATAAAAACATTTTTTTCAAATTTTTCCAAAAAGAAGTGTTTTTTACATATTTTTGAATACATCTACAAATCTCAGCTGTTAAAAATTAATTAAGATAGATAAATCAAATTTATTATGTTTATAAAATATTTATTCATAGAACATATTTAATTTCGACTGCTGAATTTTTAGATATTAACCAAAATAAATCCCAATAGCAAATTCTCAGAAAAAATGAGTAGTTTACATTTTTTTGAATAAAATTTAACATACCTTTTAATATGAGTGAACTAAGTAGAAGCGCGCTTAAACTCAAAAGAATTGAGCATGAAATATATGAAAAACAATCAGAATTGAATTTAATGAACACGCCTAACCATCAGAATGCTTTTTGAATCAAAACCAAAATTATTTAAATGAAATCATTGACAAAAACACAAATTTAACTGAAAAATATCGGATTCTTGGAGATATTGTCAAAAATGTTGCAAATGGCACAAAAAAGAAACAAAAGAAATCAAGCATGAAATTGAATTGTAAATTTTTTTTCATTTTTTCCATTAATTTTACAAAAGAACACCAGAATTTTGTGATCTGCAAAATATTATTGATATAATTGACAATTACGGTAGTAATTGCCCAGAAGTCCCCGTTTATTATGATTTGAAGATTTATATTTGGCTTTCAAACAATTTTTCAAAATATGAGTTCTTGTTAAGTTCAAAAATACCAGAAATATTAAGTTCACCAAATCTTTAATTCAATAAAAATGATATATCTATATTTATAGCGATTTTTATTCTGATTAAAATTGAATGAACACATTGAAAATTTGAATGACCAAAACTTTATAAATCAAATTTATCCATTTATAAATAACTATCTACAGAATAAATTATTTTTAATTTTAGTACTAACTATACTAATTTAAATTATGATGACAAATTTAGCTTGGGTGATTCATACACTTTTTTTTCAAAAACATATCAAAATATCATAAGATGGTTTTATGATAAAAGGCTAATATTTATTATATAGATGTTTTGCTTATATTTATATAAAATAAAAT
>CATOJU010000224.1 GCA_951800555.1 uncultured Rickettsiales bacterium
CACCAGAATATATGTTATAGTATGTATATTCTTTCATTAATTACCTCATTTTTAATTATTAATATTTTTTGTTAAATTAATTATAAAAATGAGGTAAAATTTTTTCAAAGTTTTTCCCAAATGTGTTCGGATCTAGATAGGGGGAAAGTGAAGGAATTAGTATTTATCTTTGGTTAGATAAATTTGTGTAATTAAAAATATTTTCTTGACTATTTCAAATAAATGCTAATATTATATAAATATATTAATAAACAAATTATATTTTATAATGATTAAAAAAATTTTATTTTTTATGGGTATACTATTTTCAGTAAATGCTTTTGCTTCAAATATTGCAATAGTTAATGTTGAAAAAATAGTTCAAAATTCCGTAGCTTTTAAAGAGCTAAATGGAGAATTGGAAAAAGAAAAAAATTTGTTTCAAACAAAAATAAAACAAAAAGAAATAGAATTGAATAGTAAAAAAGAAGAAATAGATTCTAAATCATCATTATTATCGCAAGAAACATTGCAAAAAAAAGTTTTAGATTTTCAAAATGAGGTATTAAAATTTCAAGAAGAAATAAAAAATAAAGAAATTGAATTACAAGGAAAATTAAGTAAAGGTTTAAATAAATTAACAGAAGAAATTAATAATATAGTAAATACTCTATTAAAAGAAGATAATTTTAAAAATTATTCTATGGTTATTAATTCTGCCGCTTTACTAAAATATGATGAAAAAAATGATATAAGTATGGAAATATTAAAAAGATTAAATAAAAAGAATATTTCCTTAATTGAAAAAAATAAAAATAAAAAAAAATAAAAATTATATATTTATAAAATAATAGCCAAAATGATATTGGTTATTATTTTATTAATTTTATATAACAAAATAAAAATTATTAAAATAGATTTTATATAAACAGGTTTATATATTAAGTAATTAATTATATGTTTTTTTTTATTAAAATTCCCCTGATGGTGGGGAGAGAAGGATTCGAACCTTCGAACTCTAACGAGGACAGATTTACAGTCTGTTGCCATTGACCGCTCGGCCATCTCCCCTTATCTTTGTTTTTCAAAAAGATAATAATTTATTTAAATTAAAAAGTCAAGTTAGTTTTAGGTCTTTTAAATTCTTTAGGAAATATTTAATTTTATTATAAAATAAATAGATACTCCCAAAAAAATATCTCATAAAAAGTAAATATTATAAAAAAACAAGAACATTTATTATTTTTAAAGTAATATTTAGAATTTTGTGAAAAATATATTTAGTAATATTTTGATTATTTAATATAATTGACATGTGTATAATCTTTATACAATAAAAAAATTTTACTTTATCTTTTTGGTAAAGTTCGTTATTATAATAATAAACCTATAATGCTAGAAAATTTATATTCAGAATCTTAAAAATAATATTTATTAATTATTTTTTTTTATGTATCCCAAAATAATAGCTTTTTTGTAATAGATTTGAAGTGTTAAAATTAAAAATAATTCTCTTGATTTTAAAAATAAAATAATTTATATTATTTTTATAAAAATATTACTTATAAAAATTATAAACAATAAAAAGGATTTAATATGACGGAAACTAATATAACAAGGGACAAGTTTG
>CATOJU010000225.1 GCA_951800555.1 uncultured Rickettsiales bacterium
ATATATTTAATAGAGTATATGCTATGAAAAATTTTGATTAAATTTATTCTAAGAATACCTTGTATGCTCTGCATTAAAGTTATTTATAGTAATGTTATTTATAAAATTTATTATAATTTTTTATATTGAAAGAATTATTCTAAAAATACCCTATATCCTTTGGATCGGTAAAAAAATAATTTTTTAGTCATTATTACAAATTTTAAATATATCTAAGCACAAATTTTGTGTTTAGATTAGACTCTAAAATACCCATTATTCTCTGCATAGGGGTTATTTATTTATATTTTTTATATTTTTTATAAATATTTTTAGTAAATCTTTGTATAATAAAACATATTATGGTTATATTTAATAATCTATAACAAATTAATCCAACATTTAACTTTCTATTTTTCTATAATGCCTATGATGCCATTGGCAGGAACAATTATATGTTCGAATAATTCTATTATATTATATTTTATGGGTTATCTAAAAATAAAAAGTAGTTTTATGATTTATGAAAAATAAAATTTATATAAATAAATCTACAAACACAGACATAAAATTTACCAAATCTGAATATTCAATATTTGCAGTCAACGATATCCTGAATCTTGGGCTATTTTTGGGGACTGTAGGATATTTTATAGGCAAAACATAATAATTATTTTTCAACAATTTTTCTCCAATTTTTTTCAATTGTTCCTCATTTTTCAAAATTATAGGTACTATAAAACTTTCACTATTATTTTTAAAACCTATATTTTTCAAATCAAAATTGAATTTTTTTGATAATTTTATCAAATTTTGTCTTTTATCACTATAGATTGGAAATATATTTTTTATTATAAAATTACTCCAAGCTATATTTATAGGAGGCAAAGCCGTTGAATAAATAAAACTTCTAGCTTTATTAATTAATAAATCTATTAAATAGCAATCCCCAACACAAAAAGCACCAATAGAACCACAAGCTTTTCCAAGTCCACTCATTATTATATCAATATTTTGTATTTGATTTTTTTCTTCACAAAGACCTAATCCATTTTTTCCATATACTCCAAATGAATGTGATTCGTCTATTAATAATAAACAATTATATTTTTTCTTTAATTCTACTAATTTTTCTAAATTAGCGAAATCACCATCCATACTAAATAAACTTTCGCTTATTATAATTACTTTTTCAAAATTATTTCTTTCTTTAATAAGATAATTTTCCAATTGTTCATAATTCAAGTGATTATATCTAAAAAATTTAGCTTCACTCAATTTTATTCCATCTATAATACTAGCATGATTTAGTTTATCCGAAATAATTAAATCTTTTTTATTCACTATACTTGAAATTATTCCAATATTTGCAGTATAACCAGAATTAAATAACAAAGCTTTTTCTTTACTAAATAATTTAGCTAAATTATTTTCTAATTCAAAATATATTTCTTCATTGCCAGTTAATAATCTACTGGAACTACTGGAAAATGAATAATCAAAATAATAATTTTTAAAAAATTCTTCTTTTAATTCCCTATTATTTCCTATATTTAAATAATCATTAGAAGAAAGATTTAATAATTTTTTTCCTTCAACAAAAATATATTTCCCTTCTTTTT
>CATOJU010000226.1 GCA_951800555.1 uncultured Rickettsiales bacterium
ATATTGATAATCTTCCACACAAATAATAAAAATTTATTTATAATCTACACTGCAAATACTATTCTTTACATTAATAATATCAGATTCAATTCCAGCACAATCAAATAAAGTACTAATTATTTTTTTATGTGAAAAATCAAATTTTTGAATATTATTCTCAATCGTACTTTTATATTTATCTAATAACCCATTGTTATACCATAAAAATGCAGGCACAATAGTTTTATCTTCATCTTTATTTATAGAAACTACATCTAGTGAGTGATCTGAGGTATAAAATAAAATTGTATTTTTATCTTTAAATCTTTTTAAAACTTCTTTTAAAAAATAATCTGTATATATTATACTATTGGCATATGAATTTTCAAGCTCTTCTTTTGTACAAGAATTCATATCGTCACTTTTACAATAATTTTTAAATTTTGCATATTTTTCTTCAAATCTTTTATAAAAATGTATATGAGAGCCAAATAAATGTATAATATAAAAGTTATTACCATCATTCTTAATTACTGAATCTAAAAATTTTAGTAATTCAAAATCATACCTTATATCCCTACTATTGTCCCTATAAAAATGAGTTTTCGAATTTAAAGCAAAATGTGCATATGGGCTATCCATTTTTCCATTTATACTTTGTGCCCCTATCCAGAAAGTATTAAAATCAAGAGCATTCATAATATCCACAGGAGAATAATTTTTATCTTCTGTTTCAATAGTTAAAATTTCTGGTACAGCCTCCCTAGTATAAAAATAACTAGATTTTGATTTTACAAAATTCATAGTATTTTCTTCATTAATTACAGTTGAATATTTATTGAAAAAATCACTTCTTGCGCTTTCACCTATAATTAAAACTATATTTATATTATCTTTTTTATCAAATTTAAAATGTTTTTTTAATTCATCAACATCTTTTATAAAAGGTTTTTTGTCTTTTTGTGAATTTAATCCCATCATAGTTTTTTTTACTTTAAGTATATCAATCCAATCAATAATTGGATAAGACAATAAATAAGTTCTATTATGTGTAACTTTATAAAAAATTGCTGTAATTAAAATAATAAATAATGACATAGAAGCAATTATTTTACTTATTTTTTTATCAATTTTAATTTTTCTTATAAATAAAAACATTACAATTATATAAATTATAGAAATCAAAATAGTTCTAAAATTAACATAATAAAAAATCATTTCTGTTTCATTTTCTAATGCACTAGCAATTATTGCTCTATCCATTTTATAACCAAAAAGAAAAAGTGAAATTCCAAAACCTAGATAGGGGGCAGATGTAAAAAATAATAGTAAATATTTTCCAACTCTTTTTATTTTTAGTAATAGAAAAAATATTAAATAATGTAGTGCCAAACCAACAATAAAAATTAAAAAATAATTATAATCTAAAAGCATAAAGTGTTTTAACTTTACCATATATGGCATTGCAATTAATATTTGAAAAATTAATGTAAAATACTCTAATAACATTTTAAAATTAAAATTTATCTGAAAAGATTATATTGCATTTAAAAATTTTTTTCAATATTTATTTAAAAATAAAATAAAATATATTTTTTA
>CATOJU010000227.1 GCA_951800555.1 uncultured Rickettsiales bacterium
GTCAAAACCGCTCTTTATTGAAATTTAAATGCTATCGTCAGAAGGTGAAAAATTAATGAACTATTTAGAAAAGAAAGCTTATCAAAAGAAATTAATAATGCCAAATGAAGCTAGAAATTATAAAGGGTATCAAAAAGATTTTGTAACTGATGATGAATTTGAACAAATTTATAATGCTTATTCAGATTTTCGAAAAGTATTATCTGAATCATTACCGGTAATCACAGATGAAAAAATTCCTGATGATGAATTAAGTTTTGAAGAAAAAATTGAGAACCATGTAATTAATAATTTACATAATGAAAATATTCGTACTTTTCCTGAATTTGAAAAATTGACCTCTGGATGGAAAAAAGGTAAAGATAAATATACTATGGAAGAATGGTATGAAATATATATTACAAAAATTATGGAACAACCAGGAATGATAGTTGAATTCAAAGGTAAAACAAATGTACCTGATATTGCATTTAGAAATAAAAATAAAAGACATGTATTATTAAAACAATTTGAAAAAGTTATTGAGCCAAATTATGTTTCTGAAGATGATTATGTTCAAAAGAAACAATTTCCTACTAATAAGAATAAAAAATATTATTTACATAAATTATGTGAACCAGGTACTTATTTAATTGATATTATGTTTGAAAAAAATGTTGGGTACTTAATTTGTATAGAAGCTAATAGTCGATATTTATATGCAATTCCTTTAGGTAGAGAATGTTTTGGGGATATAAATAAAATTATGACTGCTGGACAAAAAACATCTATTTCAATAACAAAAGCTTTAAATACTTTATTTCAACAAGGAATGAAACCTAAAATATTGACCGGAGATGGTGAAAAAGGTTTTTGTTCTGATGAAACAATAAAATTTTTAAACTCAAATGGAATTATATGGGAACCTGTTGATAGAATGGATGATTATCATTATCCATCATTTTTACGAAAACCAGGTGAAAAACAAACAACTAGCCCATTACATTCTTCATTAGGTATAGTTGATAGAATTATTAGAACTTTGAGAGATATGGCTTATGAAGTTCAAAGGGAAATCTCCCCTGAAATATTAAAAGAATTAGTTGTTCAATATAATAATGCCCCACACTTAACTTTGTCAAAATATGCAGGTATGAACGTTTCCCCTAGTCAAATGCAAAATAATTCTGATTTATATACTTTTATTTGTAGACGTATTTCCCAAGCTAATTATAATGTATCTGCTCAAAAAGGTTATAATTTAAAAGAAAACCAAGAAGTAATTGTATATAATAATAAAGACACTCTCAGAAAAAGAAGATCTATAACTCAACCAGGTAGATTTTTTGTAAAAGGTTTTCAAAATGGTAAGTATTTGATACAAGATCTTAAAGGAAATACTCAAATATTACCTCGTTATAGATTAGATCCTATTTGAATTGTCAGAAAATGCAAAAATAAAAGGGGTGTCAGATTATGTGTTTTTAAATTTTTTTATTTTCCCTTTATATTTTAAAATTAATTCATAAATAAATACACAATAATATATTTATTATAATATTT
>CATOJU010000228.1 GCA_951800555.1 uncultured Rickettsiales bacterium
TTTTCTTATCTATTCGTTGTTACTAATGCATATGAGATAATATCAAGAGGTAGAAAAAACTTTATTATATAAAATTATAAAGGAATAGAGGGAAGTTCCAAAATTTCTGTTTATGGACTTTGTTTAAAGTAAATATAGGAAGTTATATAAAAAGATTAATTAATATTACTATTACTAGAATACTAATATTACCACCACTAGAATAAAGAATGTATATAATTATTTTACTAATGTATTATTCAGTAGTATTATATTAGCCTATCAGCTAAAGATAAGGACGAAGTTGGGGAAAAAAGAGGGGGGGTTAATTATTAAAAATATTATTTACATTTTATTTTCTAAGGTTATAATTACTATTATAAATAAATAATAATAAAAATGCTAAAAATTTATAATTCATTAACTAATAGGGTAGAAAATTTTAATCCAATAAATAAAGAAAATATAAAAATTTATTCTTGTGGCTTAACTGTATATGATAAAGCTCATTTGGGGCATGCTAGAACTACAATTGCAGTTGATATTTTGGTTTTATTATTAAAGTATTTATATAAAAATGTTATTTATGTTAGAAATATTACCGATGTAGATGATAAAATAAATATTAGAGCAACACAAAGAGGTATAACTATTCAAGAATTAACAGAAGAAATTATAAATTATTGCAATAAAGATATGGAATATCTTAATAATTTAACACCAACTTTTGAACCTAAAGTTACAGAAAATATTGCCGAAATTATAGATATTATACAAAAATTAATAGATAATAATTTTGCCTATGTGTCTAAGGGTAATGTTCTTTTTGATGTGAACAAATATAAAGATTATGGAAAATTATCGAATAGGAATATTGAAGAATTAAAAAAAGAGGCCCGAATTGAAGCCGGTGATTATAAAAAAAATGCTTTAGATTTTGTTTTATGGAAACCAAGTCTTAATATAGATGATGAATCAAGTAAATTTGAAAGCCCGTGGGGAATAGGGCGACCTGGTTGGCATATTGAATGTTCTGCGTTAAGTCATAAATATTTGGGTGAAAACTTTGATATACATTGCGGTGGTGTAGATTTAAAATTTCCTCATCATGAAAATGAAATAGCACAAAGTCGTTGTGCTTTTTTGGGTAGCAATTTTGCGAATTATTGGTTTCATACTGGTTTTTTGATGGTTAACGGTGAAAAAATGTCTAAATCTTTGAATAATTTTATTACTATTGAAAAATTGAAAAATGAAGGAGTTAGTGGAAAAATTGTAAGGTTTGCTATGATGAAAAATCATTATAGAAAACCACTTGATTTTAATGAAATTTTGATAAAAGAGGCGGAAAAAAATTTAAAAGATCTACATAAAAATATAATAAATTTTGAATGTAATTATGAAGTACCTGAAGAAATTATAGAAATTTTATGCAGCGATATAAATACTCCAAAAGTTATAGCTTTATTAAATGATTTTAATAATAATAAAAATTATGATAAATTAAAGAATGCTTTGAAATTTTTGGGAATTTTTGATGAAAATTTATTGAAAGT
>CATOJU010000229.1 GCA_951800555.1 uncultured Rickettsiales bacterium
ATATAATTTACTATTTTTATACTGTAAAAATAATTTTTCAAAATATTTTTAAAATATTTCTTGACTTATATTAAAAAAATCAGTATATTATTAAAATAATATATAATTATTATTAATAAATAATAAAGGAAGGTAAAATGATTTCTAAACTATTAAAAAAAATTTTTAAATTAGTTGCGGGTGTAGCTTTAGTGGCCGTAATTATTAAAATTGGATTTACATTAAAGAAAAAATTTGAATTATTTAAAATAAAATTATTAAAAATTTTTAGACCTCCTAAATATGTGAAAAAATATTTAATTAAGTCCCATATAAATAAAAATAATAAAAAGAAAGTTATTTCATTAATTGATAATAAAAATGACGTACAATTAGATTTTAATGATAAACTTGAATTACTTCAATATGCTATTAATAAAAATAAAAATAAAGTTGTTAAGTCATTAATAAAATACTTAACTGATAATATAACAACAAAATATGAAGAATTTAAAAAACAGGAGAAAAAAGTACAAAATTTAAAAGAAAAAATTAATAAAATAAAAAATAAAAAAGAAAAAATGGAAAAAACAGAGGATAAATGGTATTATAAAATTACAAAAATCTTTTATAATAAAAATTATTCAAAGATTCAACAAGATGAAGAAAGAAATCTTGAAATAGAAAAAGAAAAATTGAATAATCAATATAAAAATATTAAAGAAAATAAAAAACAACTTTTTTGTAAAAATGATGATATTAATAAATTTATTTATAATAATCGTAATAATATTATAAATTTAAATTTAAGGTCAAATATTGAAAAACTTAACAATGCTATTTTATCAATAAATAATCTTTTGACAACTAAAGAAAGAAATGAACAACTTGCATTATAAAAAAATATATACCATCAAAATTTGATGGTATATTTATACATAGACTTTATATATAAAAATTATATAATTTATTAATGATATTCAAATAATAAATCTTATTAAAAATATTTTTTTATAAAGGTCATATAATTTTATATTAAATCTTTAAAAGGTCTAAATCCTTTTTTTTATTTTCTTCATTGTCAATTTGAAAGATAATATCCTCTAAAATACTAGTATTATCTAGTTCTTGTTTAAAATTATCCAATACCATATTAGCATTTGTTGAATTTATTTCAACTTCACTTTTAGTTATTAACTTCAAATTATCTATAACATTGTTCTTTATATTTGTTTTATTACCAAAATTTGCGCCATTTTTAATTAGTAATTTCGCTATTTCAATATCATTCTTATCTAATTTTTCTTTCTCAAGAATATTATAAAGTAAAGTTTTTCCAAATAAATTTGTTTTATTTATATTTTCATTTATATCTTCATTATTAATTAGTGCAACAACTGTAATGATATCACCATTTATACAAGCTTCTTTAAATTTATTTTTATAATTATTATTGTAGTATAATATATTATTTATTTCTCTTAAATTTTCTAAAGCTACATTTTTCAAATCAACTTTATAAAAATAATTTTCTAATCTTTTTGCTAATCCCAT